>JAUVKA010000093.1 GCA_030592205.1 Bacteroidota bacterium
ATGCTGTGTCTGGCAGTTTCATTGTCAGTTTCAGCCCAGAAAAGGAAGACTGTTAAAGCCGAGGGCCCGATTGTTAAGAAGGAGCGTAGTATAGAGGGGTTTACAGGAATAGAGGTGAGTACAGGGATTGACATTTACCTAAGCCAGGGAAATGGGCCAAAATTATCTGTCGAAGCTGAGAAAAATCTGCATGAATATATCCAGACTGAGGTCAGAGGTGATGTGCTGTATGTATTTACAAAAATGAATATCAAAAACTCAAAATCAAAAAAAGTTTTTGTGACGATGGAGGAAGTGAAATCATTGAAGGCTTCAAGTGCCGGTGATATTTTTGGCGAGACCGCAGTGAAGGCTGATGAGCTTGAGCTTGATGCCAGTAGTGCCGGTGATATAAAGCTTGAAGTATTTGCAAATACTATTTTGGCTGATTGCAGCAGCGCAGGGGATATTCATCTATCTGGGAGGGCCGATTATTTGAAGGCTAGTACAAGTAGTGCCGGTGATCTGATTGCCAGGGATCTCAAAGTGAAAGAAGCAAAAGTCTCTGCTTCCAGTTCCGGTGATATTTTTGTAAATGTTAGCGATAAATTATACGCTCGTGCCAGCAGTAGTGGAGATGTTCGCTATTATGGTGATCCGGAGGTAGATGCTAAATCAAGTAGTGCCGGAAGTGTGAAGAAAAAGTAGTGACGGGTGACAGGTGACGAAAAGGTGACCGTAGCCCAGGGGCTGGTCCCCCGGGATGATTGCGACAAGGAATGGTGACAAATGACGGGTGACGGGTGACAAAAAAAGAATACTTCTCAAATACGAGGTGATGGATTCATTGCCTCGTTTTTTAATGCCTCTGGATTGAGCTGATGTCAGGAATTTTCAAAAATAAAATTCCTAAATTTATTCCATGAAACTTAGACCAATACTATCTTTATTGCTCATAGTTATTTTCATGGGCAGTTGTCAGCAGGAAGAGCCAGTAGGTCCCTGGTTTGGGAATGGTGTTCATAATGGCTGGGCCGATCAAAGTTCAGTGGTGATATGGACCAGACTGACTAAAAATCCTGATATGAATTATGGAGGGACTCCTTTTGTTCCTCTAAATGTAGAGCAAAGGAAAAATCTGAATAAATCCCGTAATAGAGATTCCATTCATTCTGCTCAGATTCCGGAGGGATTAATCTTGGAGGATATGGAAGGTGCTTGTCCTGGGATGGAGGGAGAGGTGAGATTGAGCTATCACCCGGAAGGATTATCGGCAAACATAGTTACAACAGGCTGGATGTCAGTGGATCCTGATAAGAACTTCACAATACAATGGGAGCTGGAAGGATTGTTGCCCGGTACACAGTATAAAATTTTGATTGAATCCAGGAATATTGGTGACTCTGGAGTTTTCACTTCAACAGAAGGGGCTTTTAAGACAGCCCTGGAGAAGGAGAGCATCGGGGATTTGAATTTTTGTGTTGTTACCTGTCACGATTATGACCGAAGAGATGACTCTCTGGGAGGCCATCGCATATACCCGGCTATGGCATCCAGGGAACCGGATTTCTTTGTTCATACCGGTGATATTGAGTATTACGATAAGAAAAACCCATGGGCAATGACTGAGGAGTTAATGAGATTCAAATGGGACAGACTTTTTGCCCTTCCTTTCCAACGGGAGTTTTATGCCAATACCACCAGTTACTTTATGAAGGATGATCATGATGCTTTGCGTGATGATACTTATCCAGGTGATTGGTACGGAACAGTGAGTTTTGAAAGAGGGATTGAGATATTTGATCGTGAACAATTTCCTTCCCATGATAAGCGGTATAAGACCATACGCTGGGGAAAGGATTTGCAAATCTGGATCATGGAGGGAAGAAATTATAGAACCAGAAACAGAATGCCTGACGGGCCGGAGAAAACTATCTGGGGTACTGAACAAAAGGAATGGTTATTCAAAACCTTGAGGGAGTCGAATGCAACTTTCCGACCGGTTATTTCACCAACTCCGATTGTTGGCCCGGACAGGGTGAATAAGAATGACAACTACTCAAATTCCGGATACCAGACTGAAGGGAATGAAATCCGGGCTTTTCTCAATACTCTCGAAAATGTTTTTTTGATCAATGGCGATCGGCACTGGCAATATGTAAGTCATCCTGAAGGAACGAATTTATGGGAATTTTCAACCGGGGCCGGGTCAGATATTCATGCCGGCGGTTGGAGCCAGGAGGATAAACGGCCAGAGCATCGATTTCTCAGGGTGAAGGGAGGCTTTCTATTCGGGGAGCTTATCCGAAAAGATGATACTGTTATGCTGCGTTTTACCCACTGTGATGTTGATGGAGCAATTGTTCATGTCGAAGAATTTGAAATGGGGACTTAAGAAGGCTTGAGGCTTAAGGCGTTAGGCTTAAGGATAAGGCTGAGTAAAAAGTTAGAAGGGATTATGTTTTATGTTTAATCCCTTTTTTGTCATTTGTCATTGGTCATTGGTCACCCGTCACCCTACGTAACCTTTCGTCACCTTTCCTTTTTTTGTTACTCGTCACCCGTCATTTTTTTGGTTTTGCAAATACCTGAGTCCAATAATCACCATAATGGGCGGCACCGAAATGGGTGTATTCCGGTTTCATGATGTTTATGCAGTGTCCTTCGCTTTTCAGCCAGTTTTCAACCGTTTGTTTAACGGAAGTAGGCCCCTTGGCCAGGTTTTCCCCGATTGTCCACCAGGCATAATTGATTTTTTTCAAACGGTCAGATAAGTTTTTACCATCAGGGGAGGAATGAGCAAAGTAATTGTTCTTATACATGTCGTACGACTTATCCAGAGCAGACTTCTCAAGCTGATCATCCCACTTAATCGCCCCAACAGGTTTCTTCCAGGTTTTACCGCAATAAACCCCTTGTTTCCTGGCTTGGTTTACCAACCTTGTCATTTCACGTTTATCCCGGCTATTCATTAAATTTTCAATACTCTGAGCTTCACAGGCTGAACTGAGGGTTAACATGCTCAGAGCGATCAAATATTGCATTAATAAACTCATGATGTCAGCATTATCATTAGTTGAGATTATAAATAATCAACGAGTTTGTAAGAATAAAGTTATGGAGTAGAGACAAATTTATAACCTACTCCCTTAATGGTCTTTATCAATGATTCACCAATCTTTTCACGCAGCTTTCGAATATGAACATCCATGGTTCTGTCGCCCACAATAATATCATTACCCCAAATTGCCTGGTAGATTTCTTCCCTTGTAAATACCCGGTCTGGCTTGGAGGCAAGAAGATATAGTAATTCAAATTCTTTTCTTGGCAGGCTTAATTCTTTGCCTTTAGCAATAACGATATACCTGCTTCTGTCGATTTCCAGATCTCCGACAATTATAGATTTTACCTCAGAATCATGGCTATCAGAAGACTTTTGAAATTTCCGGCGCAAGAGTGCTTTCACTCTGCTTATTAAAACCTTGGGTTTTATTGGTTTGGTAATATAATCATCAGCCCCGGCTTCAAATCCGGCAATCTGGGAATAATCTTCTCCCCGGGCTGTAAGAAATGCTATTATGATATTATCGAGCCCTGGAGTGGAACGAATCATTTCGCAGGTTTCCATACCATCCAGTTCAGGCATCATTACATCAAGTAGAATGAGATCAGGAACTTCTTTTATTGCCAGATCTAAAGCCATTTGTCCATTTTTGGCTGTATAAACCAAGAATCCTTCCTTTCTTAGATTGTAGCCTACAAATTCAAGAATATCAGGTTCATCATCAACCAAAAGAATTTTCACCTTATCATTTTGCATATCATAATAATTATTGTCAGATTCTTGATAGTATGTAGATTATAAGAGAATTAGTTTTTATTAAGCATAAAAGTAAAACTGGTACCAGTGCCTTTTGTCGATCTCATGTTGATAGTATGTCCGTGTGCTTCAATAAAGTGTTTAGATATTGCCAGACCTAATCCAGTGCCACCCTGCTCCCTTGACCGGCTTTTGTCGACCCTGTAAAACCGTTCGAAGATTCTGTGCTGGACGTTCTTTTTGATTCCAATCCCATTATCAGCTACTTCAACCAATATTTGTTTATCCATATCCATTAGGTCGATCGCCACATAACCTGTTTCCTTTCCATAAGCTATTCCATTCACTACAAGATTGCTGATTACCTCCAGAATACGCACTCTATCAGCATTAACCATAATAGGTCTATCAATTTTCCGTGAAAACTTCAATTCGATATTAGCCGACTTTGCTCTCATATCGTGAAGTTCGAAAACCTCCTCTACCAGATGGACCAGATCAAACACCTGGTAATCCAATTTTAATTCACCAGCTTCTATTCGGCCTAGATACTCCAAATCTTTAATTATTTGGATCATTCGTTCTACACTTTTCTCGGCTCGTTCCAAATAGAGCCGGTTAATGTCAGGATCCTCCAGGCCGCCCTCAAGTAAGGTTAGAATGTATCCCTGGATATTGAAAATTGGGGTTTTCAGTTCGTGCCCAACATTTCCCAGAAATTCCTGCCGAAACTTTGCATTTGCCTTAAGCTTCTCAATCTCTATATTTTTTATACGGGCCCAATCATCCACATCTTCATAAATTTTTTCGATTGGAATTTGCGAAGATTTGTCGCCATCCGGTAAGAGATCAGCTCCCTTAGTCTTTCTTATCACCCTATATATAGGCCTGATTTTATGAGAGATAAACGATTTAATCAGGAAGTAGGATAGAAAGAAGCTAAGCAGGTAAATAGCGATTGCTGAGATGGCTATTGCCGGCCAGAAAAAAGGAAGCCACTCAAATCTAAAAATGAGAGTGATTAATAGAAAGACAATCGTCACTGGGCCTGCGATCCACCATGCTAATGACCGGGGTGAAATAGATCTCATAAATCTTTCAGATTCACAATGTTTTCCACAAAGGTATGGAAAATACAGAAAGCTTTGAGTTAATAAAATCTTAACAATCCAGGCATAGTAAGTAAAAAACTTAAGACTCTCTTAACTCTTGTTTATGATAAAGGTTAGAGTATTGCTATTCTTTTGCAATGAATACTGATATAATATTTATTGAAAAGACTAAGCTAATGAAAACAAGGTATTTGTTAATAGGTATTTTCCTGGCAGTCATGTTAATTTTTGGATTAAACTCCTGCGACAAGACTGATTTTGCTGCTCCATCCATACAATTGATTCCAGATCTTTATCAATCATCACAATCTACGGGTGGGGAAGTGGCCTTCACCGTAAATGTTGTGGCAGAGGCAGGTTTGGCTTCGCTCGAGGTAAAAAAGAATCAGGTGAGCTATGATTCCAGAAGCTATACTGATGGTCAGAATAATGTGTTATACAACTTTGCCTATGTTGTTGAAGATAGCTGGGTTGATGGTGATGAAATTGTATTTGATTTTACTGTCACAGATAAGGCCGATAAGCAAACAAGTACTTCATATATTGTAATAGTTGCTTCTGCTGAAGTTCCTGTAATTATGATTCAGGACAACAACTCATCAGGTGTGGGAACAACTACCTGGTCAAGAGATACAGTTTATATTCTTGACGGATTTGTATTTGTCAATGATGGCCAGATACTAACCATAGAGGCAGGGACTATCATCAAGGGTAAAGCCGGACAGGCTGAAGATGCATCTGCACTGATTGTTGCTCGTGGAGGAAGAATAATGGCCGAAGGGACAAGCAATGCTCCAATAATTTTCACAGCAGAATCAGATAATATAAAGCCAGGTGAGATTATTGGGTCAAGTCTTGATGCAAAAACCAATGGGCTTTGGGGCGGTGTGATCATTTTGGGGCGGGCAAGTACCAATAATACAACTTTGAGTAAGGCTATTGAAGGAATCCCAAGCTCTGAAACAAGAGGACAGTACGGAGGGAATGATGATTCTGATAATAGTGGAGTATTCAGATATGTCTCCATCCGACATGCAGGAACCCTTATTGGTGCTGAAAATGAAATAAATGGGTTGACGCTTGGAGCCGTTGGTGACGGCACTACTGTTGAATATGTTGAAGTATTTGCTAACCAGGATGATGGGATTGAATTTTTTGGAGGTACTGTAAATACCCGATATATGGTAAGTGCTTTCAATAATGATGATTCATTCGATTATGACGAAGGATTCCGTGGGTATTGCCAGTTCTGGCTGGTGGTGCAAGACCCGGCAGTTGGTGACCGTATTGGTGAGCATGATGGCGGCCCTAAGGACAATGAATTTGGCAGCCCCTATGCCACTCCTCAAATATTCAATGCAAGCTATATTGGCAGAGGTGCTGATGCCGGAACCCGACTAATTACCTTCAGGGACAATGCCGGGGGAGTTTACAAAAACTCTATTTTCATGAAAACTGCCAAAGGGATTGATATTGAATACATTGAAGGTTCGGATAATAGCTATATGCAATTCGAATCAGGGAATCTTGAAATATCTCATAACATTTTCTGGAATGTGGCTGATGGAACCGGATCCGGGATATTTGCAGTAGTCCCTGCTAAAGATTCCTATACTGTCCCTGTGGGTTATGAGGAGGCATTCGACAGTCACTTTACAAGTGCCGGTAATGAAATATCAGATCCTGGAGTTTCTGCAGAGAATCCAGTTCCAACTAATAATGTTGGCGGAAATATGGCTGTATATCCTGGTGATTGGTTCATGGAAGTAAGCTATAAAGGAGCCTTTGATCCCAACGGAATCAATTGGGCGAAAGGCTGGACACTACTTGATGCGGCAGGATATTTACAGTAAGATGAAACAAAAAATACTATTCATCACGATACTGCTTTTGGGCAGTATCAGTATTCTCACACAGGGACAGGGCACCATTAGGGGAAAGATCAGCGATGCCAATACAGGTGAGGAGCTAATTGGTGCAACTGTGGCTATCCCTGCTACCGGTGGTGGATCCATCACGGATTTTGACGGAAACTATTCTATCTCATTGGTAGAAGGTACTTATACTTTTATTGTATCCTATATCTCATATGAAACCCGGCAGTTTGAAGATATTCATATTAAACCGGGGGAAGTAAGTGTTCTTGATATTCAGCTAAGTGAAGCTACTACTCAGCTTGAGGAAGTCAGGATAGTGGCTGAATTCCGGCAGAAAACAGAGGCTGCTATGCAGGTGATGCAGAGAAAATCAGCTACTCTGCTTGATGGTATTTCTTCTTCACAAATGGCTGCTCTTGGAGATAGTGATGCGGCCAGTGCGCTGAAAAGAGTTAGCGGAGTGACAGTTGAGGGAGGTAAGTATATTTATGTTAGAGGTTTAGGGGATAGATACTCGAAAACAACACTTAACGGGGCAGATATACCCAGTCTCGATCCCAATAAGAATACTGTCCAGATGGATATGTTCCCAAGCAATCTTATCGAGAACATTGTGGTTTCCAAGACTTTTGCTCCTAACTTGCCAGGTGATTTTACCGGGGGATATGTGAATATTGTAAGCCGTGATTTCCCCGTCAGAATGACTTTGGTTTATTCAACATCACTTGGAATTAACCCTCAGGCAAATTTTAGAAATGACTTTCTAAGTTATCAGGGCGGCGCTCTTGATTGGTTGGGGATGGATGATGGTACACGGGATATCCCATCCCTGGCCCAGGGAGATATCCCTGGTTATTCAGGTATTGATAATCCCGCATTGGACCTTATAACGGTGGCTTTCAATAAGGAAATGTCTCCGGAGTTTAGAAAATCATTTCTTAATCAAAGTCATTCTTTATCCTATGGGAATCAGGTTCAATTGGGAGATAAAACATTGGGCTTTATCGCCAGCATAAACTATAAGAATGAATTCAGTTTTTATGATAATGGAGAGACAGGTGTTTACCAATTAGTTGGCAGCAATTCTTCAAGTCTTAATACTTCCCAACAATTATCAGATTCCAAAGGAGCTAATACAGTATTATGGGGGGCAATGATTGGAGCAAGCATGAAACTTAATCCATCACATAAAATTGGATTGACTTTTCTGAAGAATCAAAGTGGAGAATCCTCCGCCAGGTACAAAGAGGGAATAAAACCTTCTGATGATATATCGCTCAGGATTCAGGAAAGAACACTTCAATATCTGGAAAGAGGATTTACCAATGGCCAATTTAAGGGTGAATACTTTTTTGAGAGGTTTGGCAAATTGAAGCTTGACTGGATAACTTCATTAAGCTCTACTATACAAAATGAACCGGATTTGCGATTTTTCAACAATGATTATCGTATTACTACCGGGGGAGATACCCTTTTCGCTATCAGTCCGAATCTTTATACAGTCCCAACCCGCTATTACAGGCTTATGGATGAAAAGAATATGTCAGCCAAATTAGATGCGACTTTACCGTTTACCTTCCTGGGGGAGAAATCAAAATTTCAGTTTGGGGGGAACTATAATTATATCGTAAGAAATTCATCAGAAAGAAATTTCGATATCCGTGATCAAAATCAGAGTTTCAATGGAAGAATCTCTGATTACCTGGACAATTCCAATATTGGAACCAATGCCAGCGGGAATTACGGTGTTTATCTCAATTCATCAAAAAATACTGAAGGAATAAACAGCTATTATGGTAAACAGAATGTGTCAACTGCCTACGCAATGATCGATATGATGGTCACACAAAAGCTCCGAATAGTTACGGGACTCCGGTTTGAGAAAACGGACATGTTCGTTGAAAACCTGGTGAATAAAGATCATTATAAATATGATAAGGCTGAGCTCAATAATCGCGACTTCCTTCCAGCACTGAACCTTAGTTATTCCATCCTGGAGAGTATGAATTTACGTTTTGCTGTTTCCAGAACACTTGCCCGCCCGGTATTCCGGGAACTGGCACCCTATGCTTTTTATGATTTTCTTTCCGGTCGACGAAAGATTGGAAATCCGGAATTGCAAAGATCGCTGATCGACAACCTGGATTTTCGCTATGAATACTTCTTCTCACCTGGCGAAATGGTTTCTTTGAGTTTGTTTTATAAGTATTTCACCAATCCTATTGAACAGGTTGATAATCCACAATCTGTAAATGCTGAAATCACATTCGAGAATGCAGATTTTGCAAATGTTATGGGAATTGAAGCAGAATTCAGGAAGAGCCTGGATTTTATTCCTGCTTTGAGAAATTTCAATATTGGGTTAAATGCAACTATTATCAACTCAAAGGTTAGTATTGACAGTCTGGAGCTGGTTTCTATCAGGGCAACAGACCCCGGACATGGCGATTACCGGGTAATGTTCGGACAATCGCCCTGGCTCTTGAATTCCCTGGTACAATACAAAAACGACTCAATTGGTGTGTTTTCCAGCCTGAGTTTCAACATGAGCGGCCGAAAACTATATCTCGTAATCAAGGGAGGTACACCGGATGTTTTTGAGCAAGCCTATCCTGACCTTAATTTCAATATCAGCAAGAAAATAGGGAAGCACTCATCAGTTAAGCTATCGATCAAGAATATTTTTGATGCAGATAAGGTGAAAACTTATGAGTATAATGGGGAGTCTTACTATTTTGAGAAGTATTCAATTGGAAGAACAATAAGTATTGGATATAGCTATCAAATAAATTAAAATCAGAGGTTGAATTTTGTTGCCTGTGAAATTTTAGAGGCGCAGTGAAAAAATAATTGCTATTTGGAGTAGTCTTTTCTTTCTTGCTCTTTTCCATCTTCTCCGAACATAATCCAGATACCGGTTTTTTTCCCCTTGTGATATGTCATATCATAACGAAGGGTACCTGTCTCATCCCAAATGAACCATTTTCCATTCTTCAAACCATTCTTGTAGCGGGCTTCAGCTGTTTTAATACCAGTGTCATTATAGGTCAACCATAGGCCATCCATTTCCCCGGAGCTATAAGATCTCTGTTCTTTCAGCTTTCCATCCCTGAAATAATATTTTACAATTCCATCTTTCAGCCCATCCTTAAGAGTGAGCTCCAGTTTTATTAATCCATTATCAAAATACTCGGTGTACTTTCCAGAGTAGAGCTTTTGCTCTTTGTCATAATACAACCCGTTTTCACCTTCAACAATCTGTGAAAAGCCAGTTAAGGTGATGCAAAACAAGAATGTTATCAGATAAACTATTTTCATTTTCATCAAAATACTTATTTAAGCAAAATTAGTAAAAATCATTTCCGGCGAAAAAAGAAAAAGATAGTCAATACAAGAATGACTACCTTTTGTCCAGGCTTTTAATGCTCTGGGTATCATTGTCTCATCTCGACTTTTAAGCTGTTTTTGTTGTTCTTAGATAAGTCAACCTTACGGAGATGATTTGGTTTATAGGAAACAAGTGATAGTTCCAATTCGTAATCACCGGGTATTAAGCCTTTTATCTCGAAATTCCCGTCAAAATCAGTATAAAAGGACTTGTCACTGCCCTTAATTTTCACTAAAACACCGGTAAGAGTTTCTCCGGAAACCTGGTCGATAACGGTTCCTGATAATACAGTTTTCGAGTCAGGATCAAACATTGGAGCCTCTTTGTGGGTAGTATTTGCAATCAATCCCAGGCTCAGACTTAAGCAGAACAAAGCAATAACTGTCTTTTTCATATCGGTATATTATTCTGATTATACTGATACAAATGTAAAAGCCGCAGGTTAAGCAGGCCTTAGCACTTTGTTAAGAATGGGTTAAGAATTTAGCTGTAAGTTTTGTTCAATTGCTTACTCAGGTAAAA
>JAUVKA010000205.1 GCA_030592205.1 Bacteroidota bacterium
ATGAAAAAATAAATCGAGTAGATATAGAATTTCAGCTAAAGCAATTTAAGAAAGGCGGACTGGGGGGAGTTTTCATCCATCCCAGGCCCGGTCTGGTTACCGAATATTTATCAGAAGAGTGGAATGAACTTTTTGCCTTTACTGTTCAGACTGGAAAAAAGCTTGGGATGAAGGTTTGGATCTATGATGAAAATTCTTACCCGAGTGGATTCGCGGGAGGCCATGTTCAGGATCGTTACCCGGAATCGTTCAATCAGGGAACTGGTCTTGGCCTAAAAAAAACAAGTCAAATCGCAGATACTGCCAGCCTGCCTATTGAAGCAATCCTGAAAAAGGGTTCTGATTCTGATTATTATATGTTTTACAGAACCTTCCCTAAAAAATCATGGTGGTATGGAGGCTTTCCTTATGTCGACCTTTTGTACCCCGGAGTTACTGACACCTTCATGAAAGCAACTATGGAGGGCTACGAAAAGTATTTTGGATCCGAATTCGGCAAAACTGTTCCGGGGATCTTTACAGATGAGCCAAATTTGCCTGCAGCAAAAGGTCCCGGCACCCTTATTCGCTGGACTCCTGATTTATTCGATCAATTCGAAAAACGATGGGGATACAAGCTGGAAAAAAATCTTATTTCACTGGTTGAGGAATATGGCGATTGGAAAAAGGTCAGGCATAATTACCATGAACTGATGCTGGAATTATTTTTGGATCGATGGGCCGTCCCCTGGAATAAATACTGCGAAGAGAATAATATGATATGGACAGGGCATTATTGGGAACATGGCTGGCCTGTGCCTGGTGAAGGATATGATGAATCAGCTTTTTATATGTATCATCAGATGCCAGGGATCGATATGCTGGGACGAATACTGTGTGAAGATGGAATGTGCCAGCAATTTGGCAATATCAGAGCCGTTCGCGAACTCGCAAGTGCGGCAAATCAATCAGGAGTACGGCGAAGGTTAAGCGAGACATACGGAGGAGCCGGATGGCAGATCACTTTTAAGAATTTAAAAAGGCTTGTCGATTGGGAATGTGTACTTGGAGTCAATTTTGTTAATCAGCATCTGTCATATTTCTCTATGCAAGGAGTTAGGAAATTTGATTACCCACCATCTTTCAGTTATCAGGAACCATGGTGGGACAATCATCATCTTTTAGGTGATTATACAGCCAGAATCAGCCTTGCCCTTTCATCCGGAGAACAAATCAACAAGGTATTGCTTATTCAACCTAATACCACGGCCTGGATGTACCATGCAGATACTGACCGTCATAATGAAGTATTTGATTTATCGGTGACCTTTAAAGAGTTCCTGATTCAACTCGAAAGCTCCCAGTTGGAATATGACCTGGGATCTGAACAGGTAATAAAACGATTTGGCGAAGTGAGTAAGGAAGGTTTAAGAGTTGGAGAGCGTTTATATAAAAAAATTATTTTACCTCCGGGGATGCAAAATCTCGACTTCACAACATTGGACATACTTAATAAGTACATTGATTTTGGGCATGATATCTTAATTCTATCGGATTCAATTAACTATCTGGACGGAGCAAAATACATTAAAGGGAATATTCTCCATAAAAGCCTTCAACAAGATCTTTTTGTATGGTTTGAACAGGACGATTGTGTGATAAAAACATCTACCGGAAATCCAGAGTTAGTTTTTCACCAGCGACGACAATTGGATGACGGGGAATTACTTTTTCTCGTCAATTCAGATGTGGTAAATACAGCTGAGTTGGAATTATCCTGGTCTGGCAATTACCTGGCAGAGATCAACCTCCTGACAGGTGAAATTATGCCCATCAGTTATCAAATGAATTCCGGTCAGATTCAGGCTAATATCACTCTGCATCCTGTTGGAAGCAGACTGCTCATTTCCAGCAGCAAAGAATTAATCAAAGCTAATAATAAGCGCTATACTGATGAAGAAATCAAAATATTGGACCCAGTTAAAGTAAAAAGGCTTTCTGATAATGTTCTGACCATTGACTATTTAGATGTTGAAACTGAAGATTATACTCAAACAAATATCTATTTCATGGATGCTATGTATAAGTTGTTTGAATGGTCGGGATTGCCAACAGGAAACCCATGGCAGCATAAAATACAGTTTCGTAAAACCTATCTGGAAATGGATCAGTTTGACAAATCTAGCTGGCACAACATCCACTATTCATTTGAAATAGGTAAAGGATTGTCGGAAAGCCAGTTAAAAGGCCTTAAGCTTGTTGCTGAACGCCCGGAAATTTGGGCAGTTGAGATAAATGGTCATGAGCTTTCTCCTATTCCAGGCGAATGGTGGATAGATAGGCATTTCCCAGTTTATTTAATTGGCACTCATGTCCATACAGGGACTAATGTAATCAGCCTTAAAGCTGAGCAGATGTCAGTTTTTGCAGAAATTATGCCAGTGTATATTCTTGGGGATTTCAGTTTGAAAGAATCTGAGAAAGGATTTATTATTCAGTCACCTCAAATAACAACAAAAGGAAATTGGACAGATTTGGGTTGGCAATTTTACGGACACAATGTGGAATATTTGCAGAAGTTTATCCTGGACGATCTGCCAAATAAAAACGAATCATTCTTTTTCCGGGCCGAGGATTGGGCGGGTATTGTTGGGGAGGTATTTGTAAATGAAGAATCTGCCGGAGTCCTGAGCTGGCAGCCTGAAATTGAAATCACTAAATATCTTATTAAAGGATCCAATGAGATTAAATTTGTAATTACCGGCAGTCTTAAAAACGCACTGGGCTTTCATCATAAAAACCTGGATGGTTGGATAGACGGCCCATTCAGTTGGAATATTGCACCAGACACTCAACCTCCTGGTAAAGAATATAGATTTATGGAATATGGCTTAAAAGGGAAGCTCCAGATTTTTAAAAGAATAATAAACTGAAAAACCGAAACCCTTCGCCCAAAATATATCTTTTTTTCAGTGATTAATCTTGCGAACAACATCCACTTCTACTCCAGCAGGCAATTTTACTGAAATTGTCTTACCGTAGACATCAAGCTGAACAGTCTGCTTTTTGGCAGAAAAAAGATTTACTTTCAAACCCGAGGGAGTCCACTCTAAACTTTTTACTTCAACTTGTCCCCTGCACAACACCCCTTCAATACGTCCTTTATCCCAGGCTTTTGGCAGAGCAGGAAGAAGCTGGATTCTACCGGGTTCAGAAGCTACCAGCATCTTAATAATCACCGCCGGCATACCTCCGCTAATATCCATATTGAATAGGGTTTTATGATTATGCATTGAGGCCAAATTACTCAGCCAAAACCGGTTAACCAGGTGCTGCAGACACTCGTAAGCTATCTCAGCCTCACCTAAACTAGTAGCGGCTTGTCCTAATTGCACTAATCCGAACGACATGAAACCAGATCTTTTGCCCCGCCAGTGTTTATCTAATTTGTATATAATACTATTTTTAAAGGCAGCCTGTAATTCAGGGCTTTCAGCAATTTCCTGAGGCATTCCATCATACAAAGGATATAGTTGAGATGAATGCCTATGGGCATCATTATTGTCCAATCTGAGTGTTAGCCATTCCTTGATCATCCCATTTTCATCTATCATATAATCGGGCATTTTGCCTAGCATTGTCTTCCAGGTATTTATTTTATCCAGGTTCACGTTCATTTTATTGGACGCATCAATCAGGTTGATAAGCAGCTCTTTGGCTACAGCTATATCCATTGTTGCATTGAATGATCCCTGGGATTTTGAATTTCCCGGAGTATTTTCCGGTGATTGTGTAGGTGAGAAAATAAATTTTCCATCAGGTCCTTCATATAAGTAATCTTCAAAAAACAGAGCACATTTCTCCATAAATGGTATTGCATGTTCCCTCAGGTAGGACTCATCACCGGTGTAGAGATAGTAATCATAGAAAAAATGGGCTGCCCAGGCAGCTCCTCCAACCCAGAATCCCCCGGCAAAGGATCCGGCCAATGCATTATTATACCCGTTAGTTGTTGAGCGTGAAGGCAATACCACTCCCCTACTGCCGAAAAGATGTTTGGCATTAATTTCAAGCCAGGGAACAATGGATTCAATATAGGATGTGTATGCAAGCATCAGTTCTGGATTATTTCCCATTAGCATGGCAGCCAAAGCGGAAGGTACATTACCATTATGAGTGAAGTCGCTGGCCCAGTCTGGCACAAAAGTACCGGCCCAAACTCCCTGTAATGTCGGAGGCAACTCGCCTGTACATGAAATAATATTATATCTCGCTGCATCGAACTCCTTCTCAATTAAGGCCTTATTGACATCTTCCATGGTGGATATTTCAAATAACTCCTCAGTGGTTTTCTGACGATCATCTCCTCCCCCCAGATCAAGTTTCATCCGATTAAACATTTCTCCATGAATTGCCCTGTGTGAATTAAGTAAAGACTGGTAATCCATTTTAGAACTGGCAATAGTTTCCTGCATCTCAGCCATTACTGAAATATTAGGATCATACAATAAATCAAGATCGATTATGATTAGTACCTCATCGGCACCTGTAACAATAATACTTTCACGAGTTGTCTCAATTTTGCCACCTACAAGCTTAACACCGGCTGTTCCTTCTACTTTTTGTACACTTCCAGGATAGGCCTGAGTGAAGCTATGCTCATAAGTCAGGAAATTATCTTTCGCTCCAATTTTAACATCTTTTATATGACTGGAAAACCTTTTTGCTGTTCCTTCCACATAGTTATATCTTAGCTTATCGCTTGGCATTCTACGTTTTAACCTCAATTCACAATTAACTAATCCGTTTTTAGATCCACTAATCTTCATCACAGCAATTCCATCTGCTCTGGAAACAAATAAACGCCGGTCATAGCTCCCGTTTTTATCTGTCCAATGAACCAGGGTTTCTCCTGTCTCAAAATTTACTGAACGGGCATAATCCCTGATTTCAGAATCGGTATTCATAGTAATTCCAAGGTCAAAAGTCGGCACAAAGGGATCAGGATACATAAAACTTTGCTGACCTGATAGGTCGAATTGCAGCTGGGTAGCCTGTCTATACAATCCCTTATCAATTAGGCGCCTGATTTCAAATAGACGAACTGATTGGTCAGGTGGCATGGTGGGGGCTCCCATAGGAAGGAACATCCGCTCATGAGTAAAAATAACGGTCTCATCCAAGGGCCGACTGAATACGTTGGCTCCGATTGTTCCGTTGCCTGATATCAGTCCCTCTTCCCAGGTAGCAGCTGGAGTAGTACTTACAAAGCCGCGGTTGGGAACATCAAGTTGTGCCAAGAGAATGGTCGGCATAAATAAAAACAGGAATATTAGCTTCTTCATTGCTTTAGTGTTTACTTAGTTTTCGATTATGATTTAGGCGCCATAAGGTCCCGGGTCAAGCCCGGGATGACATGTACTTTGTCTATCATTTATATCTTTCATTGGCTCATTGACGAATTGGCTAATTGTCTAATTGGCTAATTATTTGTACTTCTAAGCTATAAGATCGTAAGGTTTTAGCATCTGTTTCAAACCAGGCACTGATTTTTGTTTGTCCTTTCTTTAAATTGATTTTAAAAATAATTTCTTCCTTGCCGGCTTTGAGTTCTTTTTCCATTTCCTGGTCTCCAATGGAAAGGAATCCTTTGATTATTTTTGATCCTTTCAGAGTTTTTCCTGATTCCTTTGGTCTCAGATAGGGCTGAATTTCGTACTCTCCCGCCTTTTCCACATCTACTACCCAATAGGCTGGAGTATCTTTTGGCCTATGAGCGTCATGAGAGTACAGCATGGTGGGGTTCTGCTTTTCAGAGCCTAGAACTATTGCATTGAAGGTGTCGAAATTGCCAGAAATATCTTGCCACCATAGCTCATATTGAGCAGCTAATGTTTTCACAATTTCCGGGTTCTCCGCAGACAAATCTTTGGTCTGGCCAGGATCAGTTTCCATGTTGTATAATTCTAGCGTATCTCTCATTATTAATCTCCAATCCTCTGTTAGAACCTGATAATCCTTATACTTAACAGGATAATCAACACGTTGATTATGAACAAATAATGTGCGTTCGGGCCAGGAATCCTCCGACTTTGTAATCAGTGAATTCAAACTAATACCATCAAAGCCGGCATTATCCGGTGTTTCCAAACCACACCATTCAATCAAAGTAGGCAATAGATCGATATGGGCACTTAACTTGCTAACATCCCTACCCCCATTTATTCCTGCTTGCGGCCAACGAATGTAGCAAGGAACCCTATGTGCATTTTCATATCCCCAGATTTTCCCTCCCCTCATCCCACAGCTATAACCCTCGACAGGGAAGCCCTCCTCATCGATGATTATTCCACCAAACCAGGGGCATGGGCCATTATCGGTCATGAAGATTAAGATTGTATTGTCGGCCAATCCCAGATCATCCAATTCCTGGACAAATTGTCCCAAATCTTCATCCAGTTTGTTTATCATGCCATAATAATTGGCAAGTCTTTCTGAAACCATGGATTTATACGGCAGAGAATAAGAAGAATCAACCAATAGAGGTGCATGGGGAACATTAGTGGACACGTAACAGAAAAAGGAATTATTACGATTTTCCTGAATAAACTTAGCGGCTTCAGTAAACCAGACAGTGTTACAATAGCCTGCATATTTTTCAGGTATTCCATTATGCAAATAGGTATCGTCAAAATAATCATTCCCCCAATAATCAGGATTCGCACCGACTCCCCCACCTCCATGAATAACTGATTCTTCAAATCCCCGGTCCATGGGTCGGAATGGATAATTCTCTCCCAGATGCCATTTACCAAAAATGGCAGTCTTGTATCCTGCATCTTCGAAAACCTCGGCCATTGTAACATTATTCGTTCCCAGCAATGATCTTCCACCTATAGTATGCCATACACCGGTACGTGATGAGTGCTGTCCTGTAAGCAAAGCTGACCTTGTTGGTGCACAACATGGATCTACATGGAAATTAGTCAGACAAACACTTTGATCATGGAGTTGATCCATAGCAGGAGTTTTGACGTAAGGACTACCGTGAGCTCCTATATCCCCGTAGCCCTGGTCGTCGGTCATAATCAAGATCACATTGGGTTTTTCTTCATTGAAATTGCAAGAACTTAAAAAACCCATTGGAAATGATAACAGGATCAGGCAGATTGAGCGAAGCGAAATCCCGATAGCGAAGCATATCGAGGAAGTAAGGAAGAAAGGTCGGAA
>JAUVKA010000358.1 GCA_030592205.1 Bacteroidota bacterium
AAAATATTAAATTTGCCTCGCTTTTATAGCATCGGTGCCATAGCTCAGTTGGTAGAGCACAGGACTGAAAATCCTGGTGTCCCTGGTTCAATTCCTGGTGGCACCACCGCCAAACCGCGAAAGCCCCCGTTAATCCTCGGATTCTCGGGGGCTTTCCAATTTCTGTTGACGGGAGCGTTGATGGAATTCGAAATCGGATTTTACCTGATACTAATATTCTGTTTTTCAAAAACAGTACTCCCAGGCTTATGCTCTTGATTCTCTTCTAATTGGATAGTTGGGATTATAGTACATATATAGGTTGAGCTTGGTTACATTGATTCTAAAACACATTTAATCCTCCGGCAAAGGCAGGTTCATCTTCTCCAAGATTGCAATGAAGCGTGGATGGACGTATAAATGGTCAAGTTTTGTTGCTCCTGTTGCGATGTAGGGCATATTTGGGTTGTGTCTTTCAAATCCCTTTTCTATCCAGTCTAAAGCTTTTTCATACTGATTTATCTGGTGATATCGATATGCCGGCTCCCAAAATGCAACGTAACTGTTCTGAGCCAATAATTCAAGTTGATTCACAATTTCTTCGTAGGCAGCAAAACGACCCTGTTCCTTGAATATCCTATCAATGGAATTATTAACATCCTCTGTTAACTCATTCTCTTTTTTGTAATATTCGAAAGCTTTATCATATTTTCCAAAATCATACGATGCGCATCTCAATCTATGAAAAGCAAAATCGTTTTCCGGATCAGCAGCAACGGCCTTTTCAGCATAAGCATAGGCCGCCTGGTAATCGTTTGCATCCCCGAGTACAACTACAAATAAAGCCAGAATGAGCGAATTCATTGGATCCAGATCAACTGCCAGTTGCCCCTGTGTTAATGCCTCATCAGACCTTTGAAGGATCATCAATAAATGTGAATAATAGATCCGCGAATAGGCATCGTTTGGATTGATTGCAAGAGCCTTAAGGAATTCTTTTTCTCCCTTCTCCCAGTTCCATTCTGTCCAGACAGCGATGACTGCACTGGTATAATGTGAATCGGAATAATCAGGATCAAGATCAATCGCCTTTTTCAAATGTTCGAAAATCTCCGGACCGGCGATCTCCGGGGATTCAAAACCCATTTGAGCCAGCCCCGCCCACACCTTAGCCACTCCGGCATATGGAGGTGCCCAATCAGGCTCTTTTTCAATGGCAATATTGCAGTATTCCAGGGCTTTATGGAGGGATTCCTTGCCAAGTTGATCCCAGTAATACTGAGCCTGCAGGTAGGCATCATAAGCTTCTGTATTTATCCTTCTGCCATCAGCAAGCAAACGTTCTTCATCCGGGGTTAATTCAATTTTCACTTCTTCTGCAATCTGTTTTGTGATCCGGTTATAGAGGTTCAGGATCTGGCTTTTTTCCTCCTTATATTCCCCAATCCAGATCTGTTTTTCTTCAGGATATGGAGTGATTACCCGGACCATCAGGCAAATGGAATCACCCAGACACATCACAGTGGGTTCCACCACCGCATCCACTCCCAGCTCTGAGGCAATTTCAGGGATAGACATATTCACATCCTTATAGGTGTTGGATGAGGTCTTGGATATAATCCGTAATCCGCCCAATTGCCCCATATCCCCGATCAACGAAGCATGCATTCCAGATACAAAATATTCAAGCTGGTCATCACCAGTTAAGTTATCGAAGGGAAGCACGACCAGTGATTGAATATCTCCAGCACGCAACTGTTTTGTGCCACCAATGATGTTAAAAACTACCAATCCAGCGATCACTACAAAACTCACATAAGTGGCGATCTTCCAGGCGTTGGGAATGACAGGTTTTTCTTTTTCGTGGATCTCACTTAATGGTTTGGTTTTTTCAACTCCTTCAGAAGTCATATCATAGAGCCATGATAAAATGATAACTAATGGGAATCCGACAGCGAGAACTATTATCACTATGGTTGTCAGGTTGGCTGGAAGGTTTAAGGGCTCTGATAAATTATTGAACAGCTCTATGATTACAAATGCTGCTGAAGCATACACTGTAATTACGTGTACGACCCGCCGTCTCTTTAGCTCCTGCCAGAATTGGGCTAATTTGTTGGGATTGCCAGCCATTTTAGGATTGTAGGTTACTGCAAGTTAAGGCCTTATTGCTTATGTGTCAAATCAGTGCATCAGCCAGATTCTTATCTAAGTTTGCACCTGGCTGATTATGAACAACGATAATCTAAAATGTGTTGGTTATAGGGGGGCTGGTTGCATCCGCCAAACCGCTAAAGCCCTCGTAGATCCTCGGATTTGCGGGGGCTTTGCAATTTATGGTGACGGAGGCGTTGATGGATTTGAAAAAACTTAATTCTAAACCGCACTTCAAGCAAAGTACTAAGCCTTAATTATCTAGCTTATAGCAACTTTTACAGTTTCCATCAATTTATTGTACAAATCTTTTTGCTTCTTCCTGGCGGCAGGATGTAAATAATAGATGACTACGGGACCATCATCTAATTTCTTATATCGCATACCATTAGCGGTATCCCAGTTCTCAAATGACGAATTCAGTATATATTTTCTAAGCAGACTGCCGGTAGGTTTTCCACAGCAAATAATCAAATCAACTTCTCTTTTTAATGATTCAAATTGTCTGGATAGTGATGTAGATACTTTACTACATATTGCTTAAGTGATGCATTGTTTGTACTTCTGACACCAGGTGTTTTTGCATTTGACCTGGTATTAATTAATAATCAGCAAGATATGATAAAGCAGGGTGATTTGCCAATACTGAATTTGGTGTGTATAGCACCTGAACCTATCTCTCAGATACCGGTAGATACAGGCACTATTAAAAATACTTGATTGGTTGTTGACATATCCGTTGCTATTTCCTAAGGATTATAATTCATCGGATTTGACGTTTTCTTAGATGTACTTTCATGCCCCATTCTTTGGGTTAAATTAAAGGACAATAGTGACAAATCTCAGTTTTGGTGAGATGTTATGAGCCATGAAAGAAAGGAGCACCGGGAAATACAGTGCTCCTAATAATCATTGTAGAACTACAATATTTTAGTAAACCTATGATATTCAACAGGAACCAGTCCAGTCAAGTCTATGTCATTGTTTTCCCAGGTATCTTTATATAACTGATGATTATGGATTTCATCATATATTGCCTGATTGGGCCAAAAACCTTCAATCATAAATCTTATTTCTGATGAGTCTTCCTGTATTAGCCATAACTTATATCCAGCATCCGGATATCCAATACTGTCTATGACTTCATTAAATAGATTGAAGTCTTCAAGGAGCTGCTGGGTATCGTAACCAATTGTATCCTTCAAATAACTTACACTTTGTAGGGTATTCTCAATCGTTGTAGTTTCTTCAATTTCTTTGACCGGACTAGTGCATGAAGTTGAAATTATAGAGATAGACAACGTCACGATTCCAATAATGGAAATAAATATTTTCATGATTAATGGTTTTAGTTTATTTACAGCAAGTTAAGATAACTAGGAACTCAAGTCAAGTAAATCTGGAAAGGGGTACTACAGTGACAACCAAGTGACAAAAAAGCCCCAATCCTGAAGGTTGAGGCCACTTAGATCATATATAAAAATTTTACATCAACGAAACAAACAAGCCTGCATCTGTTTTTTTCACCTTGGCAAGTTTGTTTTGTGTTAGCCCTTTTATGGCTTTATCCCACTTCTTGTTACTTAGTCCGGTTTGTCCTTTTAATTCATTCAGGTCAATGGGAGAATTGTTTTTCAGAATACTCATAAGCAACTTTTCATCATCGGTCAACTCAAGGGCTTTTTTCTCAGGTTTCATTTGCGGAAAGAAGGGAGCAAAACTATAATCATCAATTGTTGTAAACGGATTACCTTATTCAGTTTATAGTGATCCAATTCTGGTATGTCTCGTGATTGGTTCAAATAGCACCAGAACCTTTCTTGCAAATACCATTAAATACAGAGATTTACAAAAAAGGGGATTCAAAAGTTGATGAATTAATTGACTTATTTGCGGGTGTTGCATGAAGATTCCGAGGATTTTGGTTATCCAATTTTGTGGGTTTTAACGAAGGATTAGAGTGGTATCGTTTATCTCTGTTAGGTGGTATCATTCCTATTCCCTGTTGAACTAAACCCCGGGATTTCTCCCGGGGTAGAATTTTGTGCAATTTTGTAGTGCTAACATAAAATTGTACAATATGGTTAAAATTAAAAAAACAATCGTCATGGGAGCAAACATTAGCTCCTGATTTTGAGAAGATGCGCCACCGGATGGTTATCGAGAATCTTTCTCCAAGGACTATCCGAAGTTACATGCACTATCCTCTGAAGCTGGCAGAGTATTTCAGCGCTACTCCGCAAGATCTTACTACTGATGAGATTTATACTTTTCTTGTATACCTGAAAGAAGATCGGGGTTTGAGCCGCAGTACC
>JAUVKA010000264.1 GCA_030592205.1 Bacteroidota bacterium
ATACCCAGGAATGCTGTTTTCAATACTAATGAGATATTCCTGGTTATTAATAAACGATTAGTAAAACGAGAGATCAATGTGATCAAGGTTGCTGAAAATACATTAGTATTCAATGGAATAGAAGAAGGTCAGAAAATAGTTGCCCAGCCATTGATTAATGTATTGGAAGGTACACCGGTTAAAATTCTTGGTGAAGATGTGCCGGAGCAGCGAAGTCCTCAATCGGGAAAGAAGAATGCAGCTGGCCAGGGAAAGAAAAAATCTCCTGAGGATAAAGAAGGGCAGAAACCTGAAGGTCAGAAAAAAAGGAACCAATAGGCGGGAGGAAAAATGCGAAAAATAATTGAAAAATTTGTGGCATACCCGATATATGCCAATCTGCTGAGTGTTTTTGTTGTTCTGGCTGGTGTTTTCAGCTTTCAGTCGATGAAGAAATCCTTCTTTCCGGAGGTGGAAAGCAGGATGATCACTGTCTCGGTATTTTATCCGGGAGCTTCTCCTGTTGAGATGGAGGAGGGGGTAACTTCCCGGATTGAAGAGGCTGTAAGGGGTTTGATCGGGATTAAAGAATTAAGCTCCACGTCATCTGAAAACTCTACACGTGTTAGTATCGAAACTACAGGTGAATATCCAATAGATGAGGTTCTTATCGAGGTGAAGAATGCCGTGGATGCAATATCATCTCTTCCTTCAGCAGCAGAACGGCCAATTGTTGCAAAGCAACGATCCAGGGCAAGTGCATTATTTCTTGATGTGACTGCTGATAAGGGAGCTGAGATAGATTTGATGACTTTAAAACAATATGCTCAACGGATTGAGGAGGATTTTTATAATTCAGGAGTTATGAGCCTGATAACTCTTTCCGGTTTTCCTCCTCTGGAGATCTCTGTTGAAGTGAGGGAGGAGCAACTGCTAAGATATAATATTACTTTCGATCAGATTATTCGGGCTATTCAGTCTAATAACCAGGATGTTTCCGGTGGAGAGATCAAAACTGTTGATGAGGAACTTTTGATTCGTTTGAGATCCAGAAGTACAGATCCTGTTAAAATCGGAAATATTATTCTATTGGGGAGTGCTGATGGTGGTTACATACGCATAAGAGATGTTGCCGAAGTGAAGAAGAAATTTGCCGATACTACAAATAAGTCATGGGTTAATGGTCAGCAATCTGTTTCTATCCAGATTGATAAACTGCCTGAAGAGGATCTGGAGGAAATAACAGATTTTGCACGTGCCTATATGGCAGAATTCAATGCTGAGGATAACGGTGTTCACCTTAGTGAATCCAGAGCCTTCCTGGATATGATAGATAGTCGGCTTAAATTGCTTACAGACAATGGTCTGCTGGGTTTAATACTTGTGATCATCACTTTGTCGCTATTTTTGAACCTAAGGCTGTCGCTATGGGTATCCTTTGGAATTCTGTTCAGCTTCCTGGCTATGTTTATTTATGCTTTTCTGTCGGGGATTTCGATAAACATGATGTCTATATTCGGTATGATCCTGGTAATCGGAATTCTGGTGGATGATGGTATAGTTATAGCAGAGAATATCTATTTGCATTTTGAAAGGGGAAAGAGCCCTTCCCGTGCTGCGATTGATGGTACCATGGAGGTTCTTCCAGCGGTCATTACCTCAGTAACAACAACCATACTAGCCTTTATGCCATTGCTCTTTCTTGTAGGAACCCGCATGGAGATGATGTTCGAAATGGCTCTTGTAGTTATTGCCAGTTTGGCTTTTTAACTTATTGAGGCCTTTCTTGTATTACCGGCGCACCTTGGGAATAAGCATGTATTGAACAGAAAGAGGTTTTCAAAAAAGAAGAAGGGGATAAACTGGATGTTCGATGCTTTTATTGTTTGGTTACGTGACAGGATCTATCATCACCTGGTATGCTGGCTGATAAAATGGAGGTATGCAGCAATAGGTATTCCGGTAGCTCTTGTTATGATTTCTGTTGGACTTGTTAAGGGCGGACACATAAAAAGTACTTTTTTCCCAATGGTCGATTTCGACCGTTTTGAGATTAATGTTGCATTTACACCTGGTAGCGGTGAGAAGCAAACTATAGAGTATCTAAAAAGATTTGAAACCGCTGTATGGGCTGTGAATGATGATCTTATGGAGCAATATGATCAGGAAGACAATATTATTGAAAGGGTTGGCACCAATTTGGGGAGATCTTTTGCCGGTCAGGAATCCGGTGCTCATGCAGGCACAATAAGTGTTTTTCCCCGCGACCTTGAAGGCTTACCTTTTTACGGATTTGATCTTGCCAATATGGTAAGAAAAAAGATCGGAAGTGTTCCCGAAGCACAAAAATTTACTGTTGGAGGACGAAACCGTTGGGGATCTCCGATATCAATTGGTCTGATGTCGAAAAACCTCGAAGAACTGGAGCAGGCAAAGGAATACTTGATGATGCGCCTCACAGAATTACCGCAATTAAAGGATATCAATGAAAATGTTGCACTGGGGAAACAGGAGATTCGTTTAGACCTTAAACCTAAGGCCTATTTCCTGGGACTGAATGAAAGTATTATTGCCAACCAGGTGCGACAGGGATTTTATGGTGGACAAGCTCAGCGGCTGCAAGAAGGCAGGGATGAGTTGCGTGTTTGGGTGCGGTATCCAAAGTCAGACCGGCTAAACCGGGGGCAGTTGGAAAGAATGAAAATAAAAACTTCTGCCGGCGAGTTTCCTCTTATAGAGCTTGCTGATTATCATATGGAACGCGGTCCGGTTTCCATCAAACGTTTCAATGGTTCCAGAGAGATCAGGGTTGAAGCAGAAACACTGGATCCATTTACCTCCGTTCCTGAAATAATCGATCAGATTGAAAGAGAGATTATGCCTGAGCTGGTGGCTATGTATGCAGGAACGAGTTATACCTATCAGGGACAGCAAAAATTCAGCAATGAAGCCCTGGATAAGATTTTGAAATACTATGCCCTGGCATTTTTAGCCATTTTTCTGATACTGGTAATCCACTTCAAGAGCGCATATCAATCGCTAATTGTTCTTCTCATGATTCCCCTATCGATATTAGGAGTGTTTTGGGGCCACGGTATTCATGATAAAGCACTGTCACTTATGAGTCTTTGGGGAATGGTTGCTCTCACAGGTGTAATAATCAATGATGCCATAGTTTTTCTAACAAAGTTTGATGGTTTGCTGCGCGAAGGACTTAAGGTGCAAAAGGCCATTGTGGAAGCTGGGAAGGTAAGGCTGCGCCCTATTATTCTCACTACCTTGACTACTACTATTGGGCTCGCCCCGATAATCGCCATGAAGAGTGTGCAGGCACAATTCCTTACCCCAATGGCGATCAGTCTGGCCTATGGAGTTGCTATTGGAACAATATTTATATTGATATTTTTCCCGATCATTATAATGATCTTAAACGACTTTAGAACTTTTACAAAGTATTTGTGGACCGGTACCCGTCCTGAACGTGAGGATGTTGAAATTGCTATCATACATCAGAAACGAAATCTTGAAATCCAGAATATTAAGAAAAATGAGCTGGAAGATGAAATCAATCAGAAACATCAGAATGAGAATAATGAATAAATACCGACTTAAGCAAGGCATCAAATTGCTAGGGGTTTTTCTAGCCTGTACTTTAAGCATGCAGGCCCAGGAAAATCCACTTTCCCTATCTGATGCAATACAACGCACTCTTGGAAATAACTATGGTATAATAATAAGTAAGGCTGATTCTGAGATTGCCGGGATATCAAATAACTGGGGTACAGCCGGTCGCTACCCAAGCATCGGATTTGATGCATCTTCAAATAATAGTTATGATATTAACAGCGGAGACAATGGCCTAACAAATCGAATTACAGCTGGCTTAGGGCTTAATTGGAAAATCTTTGATGGTTTTAGAGTGCAGCTCACTAAGGACAAACTTGGACAGCTTGAAGAATTGGCTCAGGGAAGATTAGCCGTGGTCATTGAAAATGCAATTGAAGATGTTATTTCGCAGTATTACAATGTTTTATTTCAGAAAGAAAGATTAAGTGTATTGGTGAAGTTACTTGAGCTTTCGGAGGACAGACTCCAGTATGTGCAAACCCAGAAAGATCTTGGTAGCACGGTTACCTATATCCTTTTGCAGACTAAAAACAGTGCTCTTAATGACAAGGCAGAAGTTCTGAATCAGGAAGTATTGGTTCGTAATGCTGTACGTAATCTAAATTTTCTGATGGGGGAAGATCCGACAGCTGCCTGGAGTGTGAATGGTGATTTCACCCACGAGTCGCAGGAATATGCTCTTGGAGATCTGTTAGACAAGATGCTTTCAAACAACAGCACTTTACAAAATCAGTTCATCCAGTTGAAGCTGGAACAAACACAGTCGCAATTGACCAAGGGAGATTTCATGCCCAGTTTATCCTTTTCTGCAGGAGCTAATAATCAGTATAGTGCTATGAAGACCGGGAGTGCAGGTGCCCTGACTGGAAACAATATCAATACTTACGGGAACCTGGCTTTGAGTTATGATATCTATACGGGCGGCAACAGGAAAAGGGCCATGGAGATTGCCCGGATCAATGAAGATATTGCTCTTACCGAGACTGAACAAATGAAGCACAGCATTACAAACCTGTTAATGAATGAGCTTGATGCTTACAACGTAAGAAAACTGATGCTGGAAGTATCTGAAGAAAGTCTTGAGGCTGCCGAACTGAACCTCAGTATTGCTGAAGATAAGTTAAAGTCAGGAGTAATTAATTCCTTTAATTACAGGGACATACAGATGATATACTTGAATTCTGCCCTGATGCGCTTGTCGGCCATCTATAAGCTTATTGATTCCAATACGGTCCTTACGCGTTTGACTGGGGGATTTATTGAGGAGTAGAAGGCTCAAGGCTCAGGGCTCAAGGACCGGGACAATATCTTCACTCTTGGATTGGAAGTACCCGGTGGCTGAGCAGAGCCGAAGCCCAGGGACAAGCTCTGTTCCTACGGATACCAATATTGACTTTTTGCCTTTGGCCTTTACGTTTTTAACCTACTTCCTGCTTTTCTGCCTTCCTGCCTTTTGCCTTTAAATCATTTTGATTAACATACAATCAATAATTTGATTATATTTACGTCAAAATAATTTAACATGTACATCAAATCAAATATTAAGCTTTAGCGAAAGCGGAAGGGACGTACTCAGGATGAGCTTGCTAACTTCCTGGGCATGATAAGGTCCACTTATTCAGGCTATGAAAATGGGGTGTCTGAACCAGGAATTGATACGCTGGTTTTATTTTCAAATTACTTTGGAGTAGCTATAGATACGCTTGTGAAAGTGGACTTAAGTACATTGAAGGAAAGTCAGCTTTTTCAACTTGAGGAAGGCTTTGACCTTTATCTGAAGGGATCTGGTCTGCGGATTCTGGCAACTACCGTAGATTCGGATAACCGTGACAATATCGAGCTGGTGAGTGAAAAAGCCCAGGCCGGTTATAAGCGAGGTTATTCTGATCCGGAATATATCAGGGAACTGCCTGTCTTTAAATTACCTTTCGTTTCTCCTGAACGGAAGTATCGAACCTTTCAGATTAGTGGAGATTCGATGATGCCCATCCAGGATAAGTCCTATGTTACCGGTGAGTTTGTGGAGAATTGGGAATATCTGAATAATGGAGATCCCTGTATTGTACTGATGAAAGATGATGGGATTGTTTTCAAAATAATTCAGAAAGATTTCAGAAAGAAGCAATTTGTACTTCACTCACTAAACAAGGAGTTTAAATCCTTTCCTGTACCAGTAGAGGAAATTGCTGAGATTTGGAAGTTTGTCCACTATATCAGTGAAGAACTGCCAGATCCGATATCACCTGAGCAGGAATTGTATCATGCGGTCGCAAATATGCAGGAAGATCTGAAGCAGATAAAGACAAAAATGGAGATCAATTGAATATTGGTGGGGCGCTATTGGATCCCGGCTCAAGGCCGGGATGACCCTTAGTGCTTGCAATCAGCCTAAGATAGCCAATGTGAGTGTCATTCCTGCGAAAGCAGGAAACTAATGGCGTTCGTTCATGA
>JAUVKA010000228.1 GCA_030592205.1 Bacteroidota bacterium
CATGATATTTCTGATTCATTTCAGAGTGAATAAATAAGGAGAATTTATATGAGTTCCGTTTCAATACATGGATATGGAGATGATCTGACCATTGATGGTGTAAGGATCGGTGATCTGAGTCCTGCCGAGCACGAAGCCATCGAATTATCCAAGGGTGGTCAAAATTATGCACCTCTGGAAGATGTGGTGGTGAGCAGTGTTCAGGACAGCTCAACTCTGATCTGCCGGAAACCCGACCCCGAAGGTATCAAAGCTTATATTGAAGAAGAATTACTGGATGGATTATGCTGCTATTCTGCTGTGAATCAGGGGCAATTGAACAAGACTATTGTGGATGCAGTAATCGCCCATCTCCGGGATGAAAAGATCCCTACAGTACCCCGCTCCATCCGTCACAAATATATGGCGGCTTTCCTGATGGCAGCGACTGCTATCACGAAAATGGACAAAGTAGTTCCCAAGGTTGCCGGTGTGGAAGCCCCGGAACTTATGGCTAAACTATCCCGTCGCTGGGGCTATCGGGTCAAAGGGATTCCTGCCAACGAAGCTATTATCGTAGTTGCTGCTGAGAATTTTCATGGTCGGTCATTGTTTGCCGTGTCTGCCTCAACTGATCCGACTGCCAAAGCGGATTTTGGTCCTTTTCTGCCGGGAATAGAGGTGGTGCCATTTAATGATGCGGATGCCCTGGAAGCCTTATTTCTGGAAAAAGGTGATAAGATCGCCTCCTTTATTGTGGAACCCATTCAGGGTGAGGCCGGCGTAATCCTGCCTTTGGAAAATTATCATCCACGGGTGGCGGAATTATGTAAGAAGCACAATGTACTTTATTGTGTTGATGAGGTGCAGACCGGATTTGGACGCACAGGAGCAGATTTTGCCCATCAACTCTATGGGGTGAAACCTGACCTTATGGCATGTGGCAAAGCTGCCGGTGGCGGCATTATGCCGGTTTCTTTTGTTGCCGGGCGTCGCGATGTGATCGATGTGCTGACCCCGGGATCGGAAGGATCAACTTTTGGAGGATTCCCGCTGGCTGCAGTGACCTCAGTATTCGCAATTAAGGCTCTGGTAGATGAAAAGCTTGCTGAAAATGCCAGGCTTATGGGTGATCGACTTCTGGGACATTTTGAGAGTGTCCGGGTTGAATTCCCGGATAAGATCAAGGAGGGTAGAGGTTCCGGTTTATTAACCGCCTTTGAGATGTTTGATAAACCCGGTCTCGATGGCCACAAGGTTTCCCTTAAATTGCTGGAGAGCGGGATCTATGCCAAGGAGACGCACAAGACGACGGTTCGTCTGGCTCCGGCTTTGACCATCACAGCTGCCGGTGTTGATCATATCGGTGATTCTATCCGCAAAGTGATTAAAAATCTATAAGGATTGATCCTGAAAGCTTGCGCAGGTTCAAAAACCTCCGCAAGCTTAAGATTGAAAGAAGGCGAGGATTTTAATCCTCGTTTTTTTGGTGAATACATCATTCAAGCTCTACCCCCAAACAGATCTTCCCCGCTGTTACCTTTGGTTTTCTAGACAAAAATAGTATATTTTGGCTTAATTAGCCAATAAGGGGGGCAAATGACCTTGAGCAGATACATTTGGATATTCTTGATTGCTTTAATTCTCTTCAGTTGTGAAGCAATAATGCCAGAACCTGACCCTGACTTTATACCAATTCCCAAGGATGTTCAGGATTTTGTGTCTGAAGAACAGCTTCCAGATGATCAAGAGGTTCGAGGAGACTACTTTTCAGAAGATCCGTATCTATTATTGTTCTCTGTACCATATGGCCCCGCGATGGACTGCCCTTCAGGCTGTTTTTACTCGGTTGCAGGTGGCATAAAAACTGAACGACAAATTGGTTGGGCGTTAAGTGAGGACTACCCAGGAGGGGTATTATCAATTGAAAACAGATACAGTATTGATGAATATGAAACAGTTCTTTTTGACACATCCATCTATAACAATATTAGAGAGTCGAAATGGGGTGAAGGTTGGTATTGGTGTATTCTTCGTTATCTCGCAGTGGATGCAGATACGCCTTCGCACGTCCTTGAGTACATTGCGTTAAGTTTGTACAATTACATTTCACCTTCAATGACAATTGATTTATTGAGCAATCCAAAGATAGGCTCAGAACCTACAGTATTATGTATTATGTCAGCAAATCCGCTTGCCAGCCAACAGGGTAGCCAATCTTCCATTCGTGATAGTTTGAGTGCGTATGGGATAAACTGCTCAGATTACTAATTGATGTTTGGCATGGTCTCAATTGAAATACTACACAAAACAAGTACATTTTAGTACTTAAATGAAAATACTTCTTCCTATACTATTAGTCTTCCTGGTTAGTTGTCCAAAACCACCGGATCCAGAGGATGAACAGGACTCTGTGGGATTATTTGTTATTGAAAAAGATCGCCTTTTGGGTGGGTTTAATGGCATCGATAATTACCACAACACATTTATAATCAATACTACGCACGATTCTATTATTATAGATATAGAATCACCAACCCCCGATACATTAAAACGGGAATCGACACTTTCACCGGCTTTTGGAAGAAATGCTTTTTTTGATTTTGACTACTCAAAGCGTTTTGACATTCCTAATACAGAAATTATCTATCTTGCAGACAAACCGGATACCAGCACCACAGGGTCCCATTTCTGGAACGACTTTAGATTAGGACCATCCGATGGAATCCATGTCCCTTATTCCAGTTACAGGGGTGAAGGAGAACAGCTCTATATCCAAGAACTTGGAGTAAATAAGTTTTTTGATCTGGAAGTGATTTCAGATTATAGCATCAAGAAAAATTTAATTGATTCGACACAACTCGATATTCAAATAATTCAAACCATGCAAAATACTGGCCCTGATACACTTTTTTGGGTTGGAGTTGTCTTATATATCCCAAAAGGATTAAATACAAAACCGTCAGATACAAATTTGTATAACTTGATTTCGGATACAGTAATATGCGATATCCGATGTGATTATGCTAGGGACTTTGGCCGTGTGGATGGATTTGCAGTGAGAGGAACAGGGCAACAAATAACAACGCGAAAAGATACCTTATTACCTTACCAATCATACAATTTTACTTATCAGATGATCATAGAACCTTTATTAGACAAATTTGAAATCTATCCAATGTATATAATATATATTGAAACTAGGGGAGAACGTATCTGGCCAGGCAGTATTATTACCATTAATAACAATAGATATAGCGGACCAGTTCAATATTTGAAAGTATGCGGGCTGGCAATACCCACATATATACTGTTTTCCATTAATGGTGATGATCTTCAGGTGCTTAGTCCTGATGATATAGAGCCAACATTCAAACCTTAAAGTTAGAAAATTAATACAAGCCCCACAACTGGCGCTCGAATGCAAGCTAGTCAACCTTTGAAATACTACACAAAACGAGTACATTTCAGCATGATTTAAAGACTGGAGGGGAGGTTAGAGATAATGAGTTGGCGCGATACTGGTGTACATGTCATAATATTTCTCATCACTACTATTGGATGCTCAAACCCAGATAATCAAGACCTCATTCTCGATGTGGGTCAAGCAATTGTAACCATTGAAAACATTGAGTATGAAGCCGTGGCTAATATGAATAGTCGGATTCTTAATGATAAGGAGTTCGAGGAACTCTCACTGATCATCTCGGACTCTGTATCAATTAATATTCTGAAAGTAAATTTCATGGAAGAAACAATAACATGGACTGGGGAGAATTTAAACCCAGAGGGAGTAATATTTTATCTACTTTACAATTTTATTAGTGGGTCTTTTAATTGTCCACACGATGGCTATTTATTAATAAATGCTCGCACTGATTCCACCATTTCTGGATCATTTGACATGAACCTATTTGATGTTACTTCAAGTTGTTCAAACTGTCCTGAGGATCATGTGAGTATTGAAGGTCAATTCATAGTGGGAATGAATTAGTAATCTCTTAACATAAAGCATATTAACATCATTGATAAGACTGTGAGTAGCAATACTAGACTACTCGTCATAACGTCACTTAATAACGAATGTTTTATTCTGGGGCTTTTAAACTGGGCTGGGGCTGTGATTCAGAAACTTCTGTAATGGCTTTGGTCTTTTTCAGTACAACTGAATAGCTCAAGCCAAGTGATTCAGAGAGCCTCTTTTTGTTATAGCCGTTCTCTTTAAAAAGGAATTCATAGATATCCTTTTCAAACTGTTCTGAAACCTTCTTGAATGTTTTCTCTCTGTGGAGTTGGACGTATTTCTGCAGTGCATCGATATACAGATCTGGAGGTAGGGTCAGGTCAGCATCTCTGAAATTAGGGAATGAAATTTCTCTTAAATCTCTCATCCTCTTGGCAAGAGAATAGAAGGTGCTAGACTTGATACTGAGCTGCTTAAAAGTTGCTTTACCAATACCTGTGTGGATAAAATGATATACAAACAAATTATAGTGAAAAAGATCCTGAATACGTACCCAGGATTTTCCTCGTGTCCACTCAAAATAGCCTGCAATGGCGACTCTGCTAAAATCTTTCGGTAGATAGGAGGCTAAGTACTCAACATACTTCTTAACAGCTTGGAGTCTTGGACCATTTAGTGGAACCCCGGATTTTTCCTGGCGTATGCTTTCCTCATATCCAAGTTTATAATAGTGATAAGCTTCATGTGGTGTCTCTGTGTAAGCGACAATTAGATCACCAATCAGAGTAGCATAAGTCGGTAAGACCGATATAACATTGTATCTCTGCGAGTATTCTAATCCTTCCTTGCAGAGCTCAATCGCTTTATCCTCATTGCCATTAGCACGATATCTGAGTGCAAGATTTTTTAAAGCAATTGCTTTTATATAGTGACTTTCAATGGAGTCAATGAAACTTTCGTAATGGATAACAGACGCCACAATTTTTTTCTGCTTATAAAGAAGTAGACCAATTGAATTTTTTATAGTCCAGACGAGATACTGTAATTCATCATTCTCTGCTAGATAGAGAGCTTCTTTGAAGTACTGCTCTGCTTCTTTGTAACGCCTCCAGTTGTACATTAGCAGTCCAAGTCTATGTAATCCGATTATATACATTATCACAGAATTGTTTGATTTAAACTTCTCAACCATTCTGATAAGTCTGCCAGTAGCTGATTTCCCCCCGATTTCAAGTGCTAACAGTTCAATTTGGAATTCGATTAAGGAGTTTAGTTTCACAGACTTTGTTAGTTGTTTGGCTTGGGTGTATTGTTGTAAAGCTGTATCTTTTGATCGTAATAGTCTATAAAGACCACCGAATTCATAATGAATATAAGCCAAAGAATTTGCAGATTCTGTGTCCTCATTAGAGTGTAGCTCGTGCTCTGCAAGGTGAAGAGCTTCATCAAGTAAGCTTTGAGCCTGAAGAAGATTTCCTTCTAAAGAAGCTATTCTTCCCTTTCCAGCCAACAAAATTGATTTAAGCCTGGGGTTGGCCCTTTCTAGTGCATCAGAACTATCAAAAATCACTTTCATTTGACCTGGATGGACAAACCCAATCTGATTCATGAAAATGATATATTCTTTGACATGGAACATCTCAATTGCCTGAGTTATTCGAGTTGATGATTTATTACTGTTTGACATAATTCTCTATGATGTTCATTTGACTGTTCATCTATTTCGTCAGCGAGAAATCAAATTGGATATAAATGCAAGGAATCTTCAAGGTATCAAGATATTACTGTGTGCATAAAAATTCAATGCTTTCTATAGTAATCCGTCAATGGATAATGACAATGTGCAAAAAAACTCTATATGAGTCAAGCCCTCAAGGAGTCGCCAATCCATTCCTTTATCATCTATTACCATATCATAAATACTATACTATAGCATTGATAAAAAGAATATTGCAGTTATAAATTAGAATATGCATTGCATATATCATACATATATTAAATAATAAAATGTATCTGTATGGTTTGGAATCGTGTGTGGTAGATGTTAAATTTTCACCAGTTGTGCCCAAATCCTCAAAAGATTTGCGCATTGAAGTAATTCACTTCAGGGGAGGAACCATGAAACGGCTTGCGGGGATCTTATTTATCAGCTTCGTTTTCTTCGGTTGTGAAAACGAGGAACTAAGTCCTACTTATTTTGGAACAACTCCCATAAACATTGGGGATACCATCAGAATTGAGAAGAGCTTAAAGAATGCTGCCGGTGAAGAATCCCTCATCTTTCAGAGGGACAGTTCTATCCATATTCATTGGTCATTCATGAATGATACCCAAGATAGTTTGAAGTATTTTTGTGACAGCGAAACTCCATGGATACATTTCAGTCTTTTTAAAATTAATAACGGCCTCATGATAGATATTATAAACTCTCCTTCATGTACTGCATGGGGATACATGAGCTCTAGAGAACTATGGGTCTTTGATACTATACTATCCAGCGCAGACACAGGGTCATTTCAGGTAGTAACTAATGTGAATTTTATGCCTGACGAGTCCTGGATGGATTGTGAGTGTATTATAAGCGGTAATTATAATGAAATTATTCAGATCGTTGAATAGTGAGTGACCTGACGGCCAACAAAGACATAAAGCTGAATTTACAGGTGGAGATTGCAGAGCAAATATGAAAATAACGATACAAAAAATGTACAAAGCCAAGATGTTTCTGAAA
>JAUVKA010000132.1 GCA_030592205.1 Bacteroidota bacterium
AGCATCTGCTTCACCAGTTTCAACCATCATAGCACCAAAATAGCTTTGTTGACGCATTAATTCCAAGGCCTCCTCATAGGTCACACCCTTCCTTTGCCGGTTGTCGCAGAATCTCCTTGCAAATTCTTCAGTTCTGCTACTTTCTGTATAACAATTCAAGTCGATGATTGGAACATCCATAAGATCCAATCCATTATCCATAATAATATCCTGAATACTCGTCTTGTTGCCAAGCAGCATTGGAATAGCCAAGCCATCATTTTTAACAGTTTGAACAGCCTTAAGCACTTTTAAATTACATGCCTGGCCATAAAGAACTCGCTTAGGATTTTTTCTTGCAGCTGCGTTTACACCCCGGATTAACCTGTTGTCAGTACCCATTCTTCTTTGAAGTTCAAGAGCGTAAGCATTCCAGTCTTGAATAGGCTTTCGAGCAACTCCCGAATCCATAGCGGCTCGCGCTACTGCAATAGCAACAGTAGAAATCAGCCTGGGATCCAAAGGTTTTGGAATAATATACTCCTTTCCAAAACGAATATTAGATTCATTATATGCCAGATTTACTGATTCAGGAACATCCATTTTAGCCAGGTCGGCCAGAGCTTTTACAGCAGCCACTTTCATGTCTTCATTTATCTTGGAAGCCCGAACATCCAAGGCTCCCCGGAAAATAAATGGAAAACCCAGAACATTATTAATTTGATTTGGATGATCAGATCTCCCTGTAGCAAAAATGATATCATCTCTGGCCTCCATTGCAATAGAATATGATATCTCAGGATCAGGATTGGCCATAGCAAACACAATGGGATCTTTAGCCATTGATTGAATCATTTCCTTAGTGACAACATTTCCAACAGACAAACCGAGAAAAACATCTGCATCCACAAAAGCATCATTAAGAGTATCCAGGTCCCGATCAGTAACAAACTGCTTCTTAATATCACTCAAATTTTCGCGTTTATTATTCAGAACCCCCCTGCTATCAAGCATTACAATATTCTCAGGCTTTACTCCCAGAGATAAATAAAGCTTCATACATGAAACAGCTGCGGCTCCAGCACCATTTACTACGACCTTAATACTATTTAAGGATTTCCCGTTTAACTCAAGAGCATTAAGCAAACCTGCTGCTGATATTATTGCAGTTCCATGCTGATCATCGTGAAAAACAGGGATATCCAGTTCCTTGATTAATCTCTGCTCAATCTCAAAACATTCCGGGGCTTTGATATCTTCAAGGTTAATCCCACCGAATGTAGGAGAGATCGCTTTAACTGTTTCTATAAACTTGTCAATATTCTTCTCATTCACCTCAATATCAAATACATCTACATCAGCAAATATTTTAAAAAGGAGGCCCTTTCCCTCCATTACAGGTTTTCCCGCAAGCGGACCAATATCACCCAGCCCTAGCACAGCAGTTCCATTGGAGATAACTGCTACCAGATTTCCTTTAGCTGTATACAGATAAGCATCATCGGGATTTTTCTCAATAGCCTTACATGGGATAGCCACCCCCGGAGTGTAGGCTAAAGACAAATCTCTTTGTGTACTATGAGGTTTGGTAGGTACAACCTCAATTTTACCGGGGCGTCCTTTCATGTGGTATTCCAGTGCTGGATCAAGCTTTTGTTTTGCCATGATAATTCTTGTTTTATAATTATTATGCTTCGTTTTGCTAAAAATATATATTCATTACATAAATAACTATGCTAAAAATCATTATTCTGTTTGTAATTTGACACATTCAGTGATTCGCTTACTCAGTTACTCAGTTACTCGGAGATTCAGATACTGATAATCACATGAGTCGCAACCCGTCCCGATAAACCGGGATCTCCGCTTCGCTCCGACAACCCGCAACCCGTTATCTTTTATGACCTTTTTAACACCTGCCTTAAACATAGTTCTATACTTTTGCGTTGTATTATACAAATGATCAGGCGAATAAGTCATATAATAATAGCAGCTTTGCTACTAATATCCTCCACAGGATTCACTATCCATCAGCATTATTGCATGGGTAATCTGGTGGAGACCAGGATTTTTCATGAGCCTGAATTTTGTTGTGGAGAAGGAGCTGATTGCTGCAAAAACATCAGCGAGACCTATCAGCTGGAAGAGGATTTTGATTACTTAGCCCAGCTGATTGATTTTGAAGATGTGCATATTGTGATTCCCGTTTTGAATCCTTTGTTTACGGGTCAAATGGAAGTTCAATCCAGACCACTTAGCCCCATCAAAATACTACACCCACCAGACTTAGGTACGGTGCTTGCCCGATTGCAGGTATTCTGTTTATGATTTAATTGAGACGATAAAATTGTCCCGGCTGTATTCTGATGTCAGATTCCGCCAGGGGACGAGGATATTTCACGTTTTCTCAATTAAATTATTATTACATGTTAAACAAAATCATTCGTTTTTTCCTGGAGAATAAACTGGTAACACTCCTCCTGCTTGCAGGTTTTATTACCTGGGGTATTATCACTTCTCCATTTGGCTGGGATACAGGATTCCTTCCACGCGACCCTGTTCCTGTGGATGCGATTCCTGATATAGGGGAAAACCAGCAAATTGTATATACCGAATGGCCTGGCAGATCACCACAGGACATTGAAGATCAGATTTCTTACCCTCTTACAACCTCCCTCCTTGGAATACCAGGGGTTAAAACCATACGAAGTAATTCAATATTCGGAGTATCCAGTATTTATGTCATTTTTGAAGAGGATATTGAATTTTATTGGAGTCGCACCCGAATTCTGGAAAAGCTGAATTCTTTACCTGCCGGAACCCTTCCCGATGAGGTGACTCCATCCCTGGGGCCTGATGCTACGGCGCTGGGACAGATTTTCTGGTATACCCTCGAAGGCCGTGATCTGGAAGGAAATCCCGCCGGAGGATGGGATCCTCAGGAATTAAGAAGTATTCAGGATTTCTATGTGAAATATGGCTTAACAGCATCCTCTGGAGTGGCTGAGGTTGCATCCATTGGAGGGTTTGTCAAAGAATATCAGGTAGATATTGACCCGGAGGCCATGAAGGCTCAGGGTGTTAACGCAGCCCAAATTATCGAGGCAGTAAAAAACAGCAATCTGGATATAGGAGCACGAACCATTGAATTTAACAGGGTTGAATATCTGATCAGGGCTATTGGCTATGTTAAAAGCCTTGAGGATCTGGAGGAATCAGTGCTTGCTGTCAATAACAATGTTCCTGTTCGTATAAAAGATGTGGCCAGGGTTAACTATGGTCCGGCCACCCGCAGGGGAGGCCTGGATAAAGGTGGTGCCGAAGCCGTTGGCGGTGTAGTAGTAGCACGATATGGTGCTAATCCCATGGCCACTATCGAAAATCTCAAGAAGAAAATTGAAGAAATCAGTCCGGGATTGCCTTCAAAAGAGTTGCATGACGGCACTCTTTCAAAGGTCACCATTGTGCCATTTTATGACCGCTCTGGATTGATAAAGGAAACTTTGGGTACGCTTGAAGAAGCCCTTACTCTGGAAATATTAATTAGTATTCTGGTAGTTATCGTGCTGATACTAAACCTCAGAGCTTCTTTGTTGATATCCAGCTTATTACCGATTGGCACTCTTATGACTTTCGTTATTATGCGAAAGTTCGGCGTGGATGCCAACATAGTTGCACTTTCAGGAATTGCTATCGCTATTGGAGTAATGGTAGATGTTGGTGTAGTTTTTACCGAGAATATTATCCGGCATACCGGACTTCCTGAAAACACAGGAGTTCGCGGGAAAAAACTTTTGGAAGTTATTTATAGAGCAAGCACTGAAGTTGGTGGTGCTGTGCTTACAGCTGTGATAACAACCATTGTCAGCTTTCTTCCGGTTTTTGCCATGCAGGCTGCCGAAGGAAAACTCTTTAAGCCCCTGGCTTTTACCAAGACTTTTGCTATGCTGTCTGCCTTGGTTATCGGACTTGTAATAATACCCACCCTGGCCCATCTGATTTTTTCTATTAAATCAAGGAAAACAAGGCCGCGTAGCAAGCAGCTGAAAAGCATTAATATCATATTGGCTATTGCGGCAATTGTTTACCTGCTGACCAGAGTATGGATGCCTCTTGGTGCTGAAGCCAGCCTTCTCACCAATTTCCTCTTTGTGATAGTTCTGGTTGGCCTGGTATTGGGCGTGCTGATGTTAGTTGTTATGTTTTATTCAAGGATTCTTTCATGGTGTTTACGGAATAAATGGACCTTCTTAAGTATCCCAATCTTCATTCTGATATTTGGGATTTCTATTTGGCAGGGATTTGATAAACTATTCGGATTTGTGCCCCGGTTCATTCAGAAAACCCAGGTATATGAATCTGTGAGTTCCGCACTGCCGGGTATTGGTAAAGAATTTATGCCTTCACTGGATGAGGGTTCCTTCTTGCTAATGCCTACTACAATGCCACATTCCGGTATTGAAGAGAATTTGGAAGTGATTGCCATGTTGGATAAAAAGGTGAACAGCATTCCTGAGGTTGAAAATGTAGTTGGTAAATGGGGACGTGTTAATTCAGCCCTGGACCCCGCACCAACCTCCATGTATGAAAATGTGATTTTATATAAAACTGAATATATCCTGAATGAGGATGGTCATAAAGTACGCTTCAGGACAGATCAGGACGGTGCTTTTATTTTATCTGATGGAAACACTTACAATCCAAAGAACGATCCTTTCAGGGTAATCCAAGCTGAAGAACTGACAGAATTCAAAAGAGGAAATTACTTCAGACAATGGCGACCGGAAATAAAATCACCAGATGATATCTGGGCGGCCATTATTGAGCAGGCTTCCATACCAGGACTTACATCGGCACCAAAATTACAGCCAATCAGTACGCGATTGGTGATGCTTCAAACGGGGATGCGGGCACCCATGGGGATTAAAGTTTACGGTCCCGATCTTGAAAGTATTGAGCAGGTTGGATTTGAATTGGAACGTCATCTTAAATCAGTACCGGGAGTAGAACCCCAGTCGGTTTTTGCCGACAGAGTAGTTGGAAAACCTTATCTGGAATTGGAGATCAGGCGGGAAGCCCTGGCCAGGTACGGTTTATCAGTTAAGGATTTTCAAATGATTATCGGAAGTGTGATTGGAGGAATGACTTTAACCAATACTGTGGAAGGAAGAGAGAGGTATCCAGTGAGAGTTAGATATGCAAGAGAGTTTCGGGATAACCCCGAGGATCTGATGAATATTCTGATCCCCACCCCCTCAGGCACCCAGGTTCCGCTAAATGAGCTGGCTGACATCACATACACAAGGGGACCTCAAATGATCAAAAGTGAAAATACTTTTCTGGTAGCCTATGTCATTTTCGACAAAAAACCAGGCTATGCCGAGGTGGATGTCGTAGAAAATGCTCAGGATTATCTGATCGCCAAGATTGATTCCAGGGAATTTAATCTCCCGGCTGGTGTTAATTATGTGTTTACCGGAAATTATGAAAATCAGATCAGGGCCACCAAAAGGCTATTGATAGTGATCCCAATATCCCTGCTAATTATCTTTTTGATTTTATTTTTCCAATTCCGTTCTGTGGCTGCTACTGCTATGATATTCACCGGTATCCTGGTAGCTCTTTCGGGGGGATTTATTATGCTCTGGCTGTATGCACAACAGGGATTTTTGAACTTCAGTGTTGCCGGTACTAATATGCAGGATTTATTTCAGTTGGGATCGGTTAATTTATCGGTTGCCGTCTGGGTGGGATTCATTGCCTTGTTTGGGGTGGCAACAGACGATGGGGTGTTAATCAGCACCTACCTCAAGCAGTTGTTTTCCAAAGAGAAACCAAAGACAGTGGAAGGAATCCGGGAATTGGTTCTTTTAGCAGGACAAAAAAGAGTAAGGCCGGCCATTATTACTACTGCTACTACCCTGATTGCTCTGCTCCCGGTTCTAACCTCAACCGGAAAAGGTTCAGATATAATGATTCCAATGGCCATTCCTCTGTTTGGCGGGATGACAATTGAAATGCTTACCATGTTTGTGGTTCCGGTCCTCTATAGTATGTGGCAGGAAGGGAAACTCAAGAAATCCGGCAAAATTGTAAAATCATGAAAATAAAAATCATATATATTATCCTGTTGGCTTTATTGGGATGGATTCCACTAAGAGCTCAATCAGAATTAGATCCTTTTCTGATAGAAGCAGGGCAGCACAATCCACAGCTTATGGCCAGGTTTAATGATTATCTGGCAGCTCTGGAGAAGATTCCCCAGGTAAATAGTCTTCCGGATCCGCAATTGGCTATGGCCTATTTTTTTCAACCGGTAGAAACCCGGATGGGCCCACAAAGGTTTAAGCTTTCTGTTTCACAATTCTTCCCCTGGTTTGGTAGTTTGAATGCTATCGAAACCCAGATCGCAGAGGAAGCGAAATCCAAACTGGAAATATTTGAGGAAGCAAAATACCGATTATTTCATGAGCTCAGATCAAGCTATTATTCTCTTTATCTAACGAATAAAGCCATAATAATCATACTTGAGAATCAAGAGATCCTTAATTCATTCAAACGATTGGTGCTGATAAAGATTGAAAGTGGGATGACCTCATCACTCAATGATATTCGTCTGGATATTGAACTGGGCGACTTAGCCAATCAGTTAGCTTTGCTTCAGGATCAGTACAAAACTCAATGGAAAGCCTTTGATAATCTGGTGAATTCACCGGATGCAGGAAGGCCTGATCTTCCTCGTGAGCTGGAAAATATTGATCTGTTGATTGGGAAACCGACCATTGGGAAGAATATCCTGAAACAAAATCATCTCTTACTCAAGCTGGATTTGGAAACTACAGCAATTCAGGCAAGGAAACAGGTAGCCGGTTTGTCTGGCAAACCCAATTTTACACTTGGTTTTGATTATATCGCAGTCGGACAGGGGGAAAGCAATCTCTCGGGCCGGGATGCATTCGTATTTCCAAAAATTGGCATGAATATTCCCATTTACAGGGATAAATACAAGGCAAGGGTTCAGGAAGTATTGTATCATGAGATAGCCAAGAACCATGAAAAGACAGATCTAATGAATATCCTTGATAATCTGTTGGAAAGTGTCTGGCAAGATTATCAGGATGCCGACCGTAGGATCAGTCTTTACTACACACAATCGGATTTGACCAGAAAAGCTCTGGAGCTGCTGGAAACCGATTTTGCTGCTAACCGATCTCCTTTTGAGGAAATATTAAGAATGGAACGCAAACTCCTGGCTTATTCCTTACAATTGGAGAAGGCCAGAACGGACAAATGGGTATCCATTTCTTATATCAATTATTTAATGGGGAAATAAATTATCAATTATCAATTATCAATTATTAATGAATTAAGAGTAACGATTAACGAGTAACAAGTAACGAATAACGAGAAACGAGTAATGAAAAAAATAATAAAGCAATATAAGATTATCCTGCCAAGTATGATTATTGGTTTGCTGGCCGGTTGGCTGTTTTTCCATTCTGGAGGGAATCGGCAGGAAAATGATTTACACGATGGTCATGATCACGAAATGGCTGATGGTACTCTCTGGACTTGCTCAATGCATCCGCAAATTCAGCAGGATAAACCGGGACTTTGTCCAATCTGTGCTATGGATCTGATTCCCATGGAAACTGGAATTTCAGACCAGGAAGGTGTTGATCCTAATGAGGTATCTATGACTGAATCAGCTGCAAAATTAGCTGCGATTCAAACCTATATAGTTAAATCCGGAACTCCGGCCAAGTCCATTCACCTACAAGGTAAAGTAGCTGAGGATGAACGCAATATCGCTAAGGTCACTGCTAGGTTTGGTGGGAGGATTGAAAAATTGGAGATAAATTTCACTGGTCAGAAGGTTGTAAAAGGACAGATACTGGCAAGCATTTATTCGCCCGAATTGCTGAGTGCCCAAAAGGAACTGCTTGAGGCTGCAAAAATGAAGGAAAGCAGGCCGGCTCTATACAAGGCTGCACGGTCAAAGCTACTATTGTGGGACCTTTCAGAGGATCAAATATCCGGTATCGAGAAAAAAGGAAAACCCCGCAGTTATTTTGAAATTTTATCACCTATCAGTGGAACTGTAACCATGAGGCATGTTGCTCTGGGTGATTATGTAAAGGAGGGGAACGCTTTATTTATGGTGGTTGATTTATCAACTGTATGGATTCTCTTTGATGTTTACGAATCAGATCTGCCATGGATTAAACTTAATAATCTGGTTAATTTTGAGCTAAGATCGGTTCCCGGGAAAAAACACACTGCTAGAGTTGCCTTTATTGACCCAATAATAAATCCACGAACACGGGTAGTTAAAGTTAGATTGAATTTCCCAAATGCTAAAGGACTTCTTAAACCTGAGATGTTTGTTTCGGCAGTTTTAGAGGCTAGGTTACCGGATGCGGAAAACCAACTTGCTATCCCAAAAACTGCAGTATTGTGGACTGGGAAGCGATCACTGGTTTATGTGGCTGTTCCCGATCGGGAAAGCCCCAGCTTCCTGATTCGGGAAGTCATTCTGGGTGCTGATGCAGGAGATCAATATTTGATAGAAGAAGGGTTGGAAGAAGGTGAGGTGATTGTCGTTAATGGAGTATTTAAAATCGATGCAGCTGCTCAACTTCGGGGATTACCCAGTATGATGAATCCCGGTGGAGGGATGAAAATGGCAGGACATAAGCATGGGGATATGAAAGGAGGAATGGAATCTGCACCTATGGCTGAGCATTCTCACGACAGTTCACATGAGGATGAGGCTCATAAGGCGGATTCTGTACTGCACGAGGAAATTATTGCATTTGAAGTGGATCCCCAATTTAAACAGCAGCTGACAGATTTATATGATATCTATTTACCTATGAAGGATGCTTTTGTACTGACCAATTCCAAAAAAGTCAGGAAGGCGGGTAAAAAACTGATGCCTTTTCTGGACGCTGTGGATATGCAGTTACTAGAAGGTGATGCTCATATGGCCTGGATGGATCAGATGAATGCAATGAAGTCAGCAATGGACAAAATAATGGACACCAAGGATATTGAGGAGCAGCGCATGGCTTTTTCAGATTTCAATTCCGGAATTTATCAAGCAGTTAAGTCATTTGGAGTGGGAAGTCAAGAGGTTTATTATCAATTCTGTCCGATGGCCTTTAATGATCAGGGAGCCTATTGGCTCAGTAATGAAGAACAAATTTCCAATCCCTATTTCGGTGATGTTATGCTGAGATGCGGAGAGG
>JAUVKA010000311.1 GCA_030592205.1 Bacteroidota bacterium
AAATAGTGGTAATTGATACTGCAATAATATATTTCGCTCTAAGATATTGTTTGAAATCGGAATAGTGGGCCAGAATGGAATCAAAGTAGTTGCTGTCATATCCAAAACAATAACTTGCATAATTTAGCATCAGTCCTCCCGTCATGAATATACCAACGAAAATAAAAAAAACACCGCCGGCAGTATAAGTAGAATCAGGGTAAAGAAAGAAGCCATATAATAGAAAAATGGGAGTCATGAAAAATATAGATCTGGTCCGTTTATGTCTCCAAATCATTCTTAATTCAAGGGAAATCAATTCACCGGTCAGGCCTATCCTTTTCAAATATCCGATTTCACCAAGCTGATCAGTGCGTTTTTTCTTTTTATGGATTATCTCATCGGGGTAAAGTCGTGATTTAAGGAATGAGTAATTCAATGAATAACTTAGGAAAAGTGTGGACAATGGGATAAGGATCCATGCCGGGGTTTCAATGATTTTTTCAAGAAAATTTGAAGAGATTTCTGAGAGAGAAAAAATATCGATTTTCTGAAGAAGAAAAATACCAGCAAGTCCCAGGGCAAAAAGACCCACTATTTGTGGCTTATGGACAAGTTGCCGTTTGATATAGGTGGCCAGGAAATTATTTGAATAGATAAGCAGAATCATTGCTAATATCCAAATAGTAGCTGGACCCACACCATAAGCAGGTGCTATTACTTTTATTCCGAATGGAATGAAAATCAACCAGGAAAGATAATTTCCTATGCTGAAAATGGATTTACCGGCCACGTAATGAACGATTGATGATTTCTTAATCGGCAATTGCAAGTAGCATTCAATATTCAGGACAGGCAGAGATTGCATAAAGAAGCGAATCAATAGTTCAATCCCTAAGTAGTACAAAATCATTGAGTTGAATAACACAATAGGATCACTGTCCGGAGAAATTTCGATAAGGATTTTATCAATAAATAAACCTAGGAAAACCAGATAGGCCATCATTATCAACATAAAGATGCCAATGATAATGTTTAGTATCAGCTGTTTCTGCCAGATTGTTGACCTTAGGGATTCTTTGAGTTGATGTTTTAGGAAGTGTTTGAAAACCATTTTGCAGTTTTAGTTGGCTAAAAGTAGCAAATTCTATAGATTATATTTTTCTCGAATCAACAGCTTTTAGGTTTTGTAAGTTTTGGACCGGGACTAAAATTGGAGCTCATATATTGTTTCAATTTGGAATTTCAATCAAAAAACCTACATTGGCTTGCTTTATTACCATTGTTTCAAAATAGTATGAAAAGAAAGCCCAAAGTTTATCCAATTAATATTGTTATCTATTTTATTGCCTTTCTTGTTCTCAGAGTTTTTTTGTGGATTTATAAGATCCGTAAGATCATGCCGCGTGATGTTAGTGAATTAAAACCTCCCTATCTGGTTTTAGGAAACCATGTAGGTTTTTGGGATCCATTACTAATAGGCTTTTTCCTTCCTGAGAAAGTCCGTTTTGTTGCCTCAGACGCTGTATTCAGAACACCATTTCTTAGATTTTTCCTTAAAGGATTAGGGACTATTCCTAAAAAAAAGAATATTAAGGATACTAAAGTTATTCGCGACATAATTACAGTCATTCAACAAGGTGATAATGTTGGTATTTTCCCGGAAGCGGTGAGGAACTGGACTGGAACGAGTTTTCCTCTGGATCCATCAATTGTTAAACTGATTCGCCTTCTGAAAGTGCCGGTAGTGGTTGCTAAATTGAAGGGGATGAATCTTTTTAATCCTCGTTGGTCTGTTAAGCTTCGTCGAACTCCAGTACTCGTTGATTATAAGCTCTTATTCACCAACAGCCAGGTACTGGAGTTAAGGGAAAAGGAAATATTTGAAGGACTTTCAGAGGCTCTCCACAATGATGAAGTAGATTATCAGCGTCAGGCCAGAGCTCCTATACAATCACAAGTAAAGGCGGAGCATATCAGCCATGCCCTTTATGTTTGTCCGGAATGCAAATCGATTGATAGCTTCAGGTGTGCAGGAAATGATTTTCATTGTGAAAATTGTAATTATGATATCCATATTGACAGATATGGCTTTTTCGAGAGGAAATCGAAAGGGGAACTATATTTTGATAATATCCGGGATTGGTATTATTGGGAGGAAAAATACTTATCAGAAATGGTTGTGGAAATGCTTGAAACGCAGTCGAATGAGCTGATTTTTAAAGATACTGCTTCCAAAGTATTCAGTAGTAGTACGGATTTTGCCCTTGATTATAAAGGTATTGCTGATGTTTCTCTATTTATTGACAGCATTCTGATAAAATTTTATAACCTTCCTGAAAAAATCCTGAATTTCAATGATCTGCAAACTATCAATCCCCAGGTAAGAGAACATTTGGAAATTTATTATGATGGAGAGGCATACCGCATAATGGGAGGTAGGCCTGGTGTTTCAGCATTAAAATGGGAAGTTGCCATGAATGCCTTGTGGAAAGGTCTTGGGCAGGAGATTAAATTATCTCCTTATATAAATCATAAAAAGTATTAGTCATGCAGTTTGATGATTATTTCATATCTGAAAACATTAAGGATAACCTGTATCGGATGGGATTCAAGCGTCCAACAGATATCCAGTTTAAATCCATTCCAGCCGTTCTGGATGGTAATGATTTATTGGCGATAGCTCAAACTGGTACTGGTAAAACGGCAGCTTTTGTAATTCCTATACTTCAACTTCTGCTTCCGAAAGCTGGAAGCAGGCCGGATAGGGAGGTGAGGTGTGTGGTGATGGCTCCTACCCACGAGCTTGCCATGCAGATCCACGAGGTTTTTTCGTCCCTGGCAAAGAAAACCGGTTTGAGTAGTTTGTGTATTCATGGCGGAGTAGAGCAAGATCCTCAAATCGAAATATTAAAAAAAGGGGTGCCAATTGTTATTGCAACACCGGGAAGATTATTTGATCTTGTAAGTCAGGGCCATTTGAATCTTGACCATGTTAAAATTCTTGTGTTGGATGAGGCCGACCATATGTTGGATTTAGGCTTTCTGAAAGATATTCAGGAATTAACAAAGCGTTTGCCAAAATCGCGACAAACACTGTTTTTCTCGGCTACGATTAATCAGAAGATCAAACGATTAGCCTACTCGTTGGTTTATAATCCCATTCGCATACAGATCTCGCCAAAAAATCCTGTCGCCAAAAATATAGATCATTCAGTGGCATTCATAGAAATGGATGATAAGCGTTTCTTTCTGGAACGGCTAATTAATGAAAATCCCAAGAGCAAGATTTTAGTTTTTGTGCGTACTAAAGTCAGGGCTGAGAGGGTGCAAAAGGCTTTAGCCAGATTTAAGCTTGAGTCTCTGACAATTCATTCTGATAAGGATCAAAAAGAGCGTTTTAGTGTGATGAAGAAGTTCAGAGAGAGCGAGGTTCTGATTATGATTGCCACCGATGTTAGCGCCAGAGGAATTGATATTCCTGATGTTGACTTTGTAGTGAATTATGATCTTCCAGAACAATCAGAGAATTATGTTCATCGGGTTGGTCGTACAGGACGTGGAAGCAGGAAGGGTAAAGCCGTTACGTTTTGTAGTGAGGAAGAAAAGCCAATACTCAAAGAAATTGAGCAATATCTGGATCAGGATATAAAAGTTCTTGAGATAGGTAAGTCTGATTACAAAGAAACATTGGATTTTACACCTGACAATGAAACGGACTGGCAATCACTTATGAGACAAGCCGAGGAAGATGGAAATAACAAAAGACGTAAAAAAAAGTAGAGACGCATAATTATGCGCCTCTACTACTGAAAAACAAACACAAATAATAGCTTACTCCTTGCTATTAATTTTTCTTTTCAAACGTACATTTCTTAACTGGCATTTTATCTTTTTCAGGGAAAAGAGGAGCCAGCATCCAATCTTCTATTTTTGGTTCTTCTTCGTTTGCTGGAGCCAATTGTTCTAACATCCAGTCTTCAATGATGGGCTCTTGCTCGTTAGCAGGTGCTAATTGTTCAAACATCCAGTCTTCCAGAACAATATCGGCTTCATTATGTGGGATAAGTTCAATTAGCATACAATCTTCAATCAGAATAGGTGTTTCTTCTTCCAATATTGTAGTATTGTTATCAATCAGGGCGGAAGCCGGCTGAAAGAAGGCGAGAAGTAATGATATGATGTTGATTCCTATAATTTTCATTTTTATATCCTCCAATGTTTTTTGTTTTCATATATAGAACGATTCAGACACCTAAATGCTACAAATTGTTTTGTTAATTTAGGTTAATGGTCGAAAAGTGCCGGTAAACGGCGGATTCAGCTCGGCTGATGCCTCGCGTAAAACTGGGTAATTTTGCTCGGCTGGCGCCTCGCTGGTAAATTAAGTGTATTCTCGCTCGCATGCGCTCGCTGGTTTATTAGGTAATGAATCAAAATTGGGGATTGCAATTGAGTCAATATTGCTCCCTGTTCCCTGTTAACCATTTCCCGGTTTTAATATAATCCTGTATTGTTTAATGGGCGATATATGTTATGGTCAGGAAACCTGCTGCATCATTGGATATAAATTATTATCTTTATAAAAACCAATAGAATTATGAGGGTATTTGTCCTATCGGTCATTTTGACTGCCGGACTTGTCCTTTCCACGAGTTGTAATCGAACCGACCAGGATGTGCCAATCCCCCATTGGCAGCTTTTGAAGTGTCACCGGATACTTTATTAACTACAACGATGGTTCGATTTGATTGTTCACTGTCCCAGCCTGGAAACGATCAGGATCAGGCATATTATCGTTGGGATTGGAACGGAGATGGTTTTTGGAATACAGGCTTTAGCTCCACAGCAATAGTAAAACACACTTACTATGAAACGGGTGATTTTCAGCCCACCCTTGAGGTAATAGATACAACAGGAAAAGTAAACCTGTACAGGCAGAAACTATTTGTCAATCAAATAAGCCCAAACTTACATCTTGAATTTGAATGGACTTAATAGGTTTTCCTAATTCCTGTTCAATGAGATACACCGCCTCATCTCCCGAAAACGGAGGAACAGAATCCTGGAGTTTTTCCAGTTCAAATAGTAATTCCTTTGGGATCAAATCTGCCCTGGTGCTCATAATCTGTCCTAACTTGATGAAAGTCGGGCCCAGTTCTTCAAGCACCAGGCGCATTCGTTCCCA
>JAUVKA010000245.1 GCA_030592205.1 Bacteroidota bacterium
ATACCACAACCTCTTTCAACTATCTGCTCAAATGTTATCTCTTTCTTATTCATAGCTCCTTAGTTTGATTGCAGCGAAAATAATCATTCCCTTGTGTGTTTTAGATCAATCATGGATGTTTCATGTTTCAATTTTCAGGAATAAATTCTACTTCCCTTCTAATTCTCTAACTTTTTTCTGCAGGCAATCCCAAAATATCACTATTGGGAATTTGAATTGTGTTTTTTTTGCTCATCTGGATTCCTTCCTGGCTAAATTATCTAAAACCTTCAGTTTCATTTCATCCCTAATAACCTGAACTAATGAAAACAGACAGTCAGATTTAGGCTTCTCTATTACGAATTCTCAATGGCATAATTATCAAGAATGCAGGATATACTATCGAAGCCAGAAGACTTTAGCATAAATATACCACAAAAAACTATATTGTTCAAGAAATATCCCATCCAGACTAATGAGTCCCCACCGTTAAAAAAGGACATTATTTATCTTCTTTAAGTTTACTGATTACCCTACGCAGATCCCTGATTGTCAGTTCCCTGCCTACGAACACTCGTATCGCATTATCAAGCTCTTTGTTTTTATCTTGCAGCTCTTGTGTTCTTTCTTTTACTAATTCTTCCAGATGGACACGGTGCTTTGCCAGTTCATTATCCACCAGTTTGCGTTTGACTTCAGATTTCTCCATGTCAGCAATTCTGGCTTTCAACAGCTCTATTTCTTTCAAGAGTTGCAGTTGGATTTTATTGCTCTCCATAATCTAAATATTAAGTTTCCAGCGCTTGCCCTGGCACTTTCACTCTTCAAACTCACTCCTCGTCCCGAATGCAACGAACTGATAAACTATTACTTCGATCAAAGCAGGTACGACATACTCCATCATTATTAAAATATAGGCGGCGGAACCATGTTTTTGAAAAACTGTACTCTGATGATGACCACAAGTAAGCATAGCTGCCAAGATAGTTGAAATCACCATCGCTGCTCCGAAGACCGCCCGGTAGGGCATTGAAACCCGTGCTGTTGTCACCTATCACACTATGGGGCTGCCAACCAGATACGGATTTGAGTTTCTTACCTACCTCACCTGAATTCCGACAAAGATCAGAATCAAGATCTGTAGAATTCATCCTCAAATACTTTTCCAAAACTTTCCATTCCATATCTGTAGGAAGATGCCATCCATCAGGACAAGCAGTCATTGCAGCTTTCCCATTGTACAAGACACCAAATTCATCATAGCTCTGATGAGCCATGGCTTCAGAAACATCAATGCCATAATAATCATAAACGTAATAGTTGGGAATGGTTTTATCACCCCGACTCGATGTACTAACAGAAGGTAAATAAGCTAAATTCTCCGACATCCAGGTTTGCATGCCAATTTGAACGTATTGGTAAGTATGGCCGTCGCGTTGATCGGTAAATTCAAAGGAAGGCGGCAGAGTCTTTTCGCAACTATAAAAAAGCAGAGTCAAAGGCAATAATAGGGCTATGGCGAACTTCTTCATAATAATGTAATATTTGGTTACTAAAAAACCACAACATAACACCTAACATCAGAATCACAGTGCAACTTTGTGCTTTTCAACTACTTATCCACCTGGCGGATTTAACTCGCAAAGTTGACCGCAACAATAATCTAATAGGTGTGCAGATAAAGCATTATCAATAACCTAATAGCAATAAGAATGCCGGGGCTTTTTCAACTGAAAACAAATGTGGCTAAACAACTGTAGATGTTCTAGTTACAATTATTACATAAATGAGGAAGGAAATTAGGAGGCAGCAATAATTTCTCCAATATTTCGTGGCTTATATGGTATTTCGGAGAATTCAGAAATTGAATTCTTCAAAATTTACCTAATCATTTGAAGAAAATTAATTCTTGATACCGGATTGGTTGGATTAAGTCCCAAAACCTTGGTAACACTCGAAAATTGAAATATTTGCTCTGAGAGTGAGCTGAAATGAAAAATCTGACCAGCTTATCTGATCAGATATATATTTAGTAAAAAAGGGTATGTTAAAACCTATAAAATAATGTCTTTGTCTACGCCTTCAGCTGTGCTGTTGTTTGTTGTGGTTTCTCCGTCACCACCACGTACGTTAAACATCTCCTCTACTCCTAATGTGCTGAAATTCTGTGCGTTTAAGTTTTTCATGATATTTCCTTTCAGTTTTGCGTAGTAACTTAGTTTTTAAACCAGTTTGTAGCTCTTTATACATGAAAGGGTAAAAAGGTAACCCCTTCTTTTTAAAAAAAAATTAATCTTTTTTTCAACCGCCTGATTTACTGTTACTTAAAATGCTAAAAAAAGTAAAAAGAATTATCTATGTCTATAATTTGTGCTTTCCAAAGTATTTTCATCAATTTTATATCAGATTAAAGGCTTGTAAACAAAATGATCAGAAACTTTTCATATATCCTTCCCGGCATACTCTTGCTATGCTCTACCTCCTGGATCCCTTTAGCAGCACAGGAAGCAGAACAAGATGTAGCGAATAAAGAATCCCAATCATATATCATCCAGGCTGAGCAGTACTTCGATCAATCTGATCTGGACTCCACTTTAATCACATTTCAGAAATTTTTCCAGAAAATTGCTGACCATCCGAGGCGGTATCCCGCCGACGATTGGGCTTACAGTTCATACGAACTTGCCAAAAAAATTCATGGATCTTTTGATTATGAACTTCTAACTGATATCTTCTATCCACTACTGGAAACAGAACCAACCATTATTGCTAATCAGTCTTATGAATATCTAGGAAAATTGATTAACATTCTGGCAATTGGGTACAAGCAACAGGGATTTTTTTCGGAGTCTATTCCAATTTATAATAAAGCTATCGAATATTTTAAGCTCTGTGATACATTGCCTCCATCATTTTTACCTGCCATGTATATAAATCTTGGAAATGCTTTAAAAAAACTGGGCGATCTCAGTGAGGCAAATAAATACTACTCAGAAGCTTTGCGCCAGATTGAAAAGAATCTTGAGAGCGAATCCTTAAATGAAAAACTCAGGGAAACCTTATTGGATAACAAATCAGCATTACTTATCGGTATTGGATTAGTTGACCAAGGGCTGGGCAAGCATAGCGAAGCTCTAGTAAATTTTTCGGAAAGCCTGGAAATTATCGAAGCTCTTAATTTGTCTGATGCACCAACGGTAAACAACAATATGGGAATGTCGTTCCATGCACTGTTAGAAACAGAAAAAGCCTTAGATCATTTCACAGCAGCAATCGCTTTCTATGTTCAACGAGGATTCTTTGATAAAGATTGGGTTACATACAATTTGAATCTTTCTGATCTGCTAATCGAACTGGGTAGTCTTGATGAAGCTGATATGCTGGTGAGTAAAACTATGAACATGGCTCCCAGAATTCAGGGCGTCACCCCGGGTCAAATGGCAACTGCCTATCTACAGGTAGCAACCATTAAAGGTATAAGAGGAGAATATCTATCCGGAGTAAATAGCATTGACATGGGATTGAGCAAGATAACGGAAATTGAAAATCCGGCAGGCACAATTTCACGGATTCCTCAAATCAATTTGAAAAATTCTCCCTTTAAGGTGATCCAGGCTATTAAATTTCGGGCCAGAAATCTGAATGACTGGGGAATTTCTAGCAATGACTCCAGTAAGTTGATGATGGCACTTGAGAATTATCAACTGGCAGAGATCTGTATTGATTCCCTGAGGGTAGAACTGCAAGGAGAAGAATCCAAAATCAATTTATCCAGACTGGAAAAATCCACCTATGCTGAGAAGATGGATCTCTTATGGAGGCTATATTCTGCCTTCCCTTCCAGCAGTTTGATATCAGAAGCTTTTGAAACTATTGAAAAAGGTAAGGCAGCCGGCTTATGGAATCTGATCCAGCTTTCAGAAAGCAGGAGGGAGTCTTTACCGATTGAAATAGTTAAAGAAGAAAAATTACTTAAAAATCAAATCACCGATTTTGACAATCGTATTCTAAGTCTGGAAATTTCAAAATCGGCAGACCTTGATTCTATTGATTTATTAAAAGAACAAAGATTTCTATTAGTCGAGAAGTTAGATAGTTTGATCAACTATATCAATCAGAATTTTCCTGACTACAATCAGAAAAAATTTCAAAACCAGATTTTCTCAATTGATGAGATTAAAAACCTTTTGACTGCCGACCGGGTGATGATACAATACTTTTTTTCCGAAAACTATCTTCACCAAATTTTTGTCAGCCGGGACTCTGTCATTTACAGGACCATTACAGGACCAGATAGCCTGATGGAACAACTTGAGTTTTTCAATGATAAACTTAAACTGACCAGGTATGACTACTCAAGCAAAGATGTAGTTGTTTATCAGCAAATTGCTCATAGTCTATACAAAAAATTGCTTGGGCCATTTGAAGAATTGCTAATTGACAAGGAACTGATTATTCTTCCCGACGAAAGTCTGGCATATATACCATTTGAAGCTCTCACTACTTCGGACTCAGTTTCATCGGAATCTGATTTCCGACATCTAGAATATCTAATCCGTCAAAACAGTATTTCTTATTCCTACACAGCCTCGATGTGGGCCTTCCGAAAAGCTAACAGCCATGAGGTAAGAAAAAAAATATTTGGAATTGCCCCCACCTACGATGTTCAGGTTAACGACAAAAATGAAATTTGGAATAACTGGATGCCACAATTACCAGAATTAACCGGAACCATAGAAGAGGTAGAAATATTAAAACGAAATTTTGGGGCCAATACTTTCTCAGGAGAAACAGCCACCGAAAATAAATTCAAAGAATCCGCCTCTGATTACAAGGTATTGCACATGGCCATGCACACTCTGATAGATGAGGACAGGCCAGGAAATTCCTTTCTTGCCTTCACCCCGCTTGCTGATGAAACTGAGGATGGCCGACTATATCCCAATGAGATCCGAAACCTCGATTTGAATTCTTCACTCACCATATTGAGTGCTTGTAAATCCGGGACAGGCCGACTGGTTTCCGGAGAAGGAGTGATGAGTATTTCCCGAATGTTTATTCTGGCTGGTTCCTCTTCGGTTATTATGACCTTATGGTCGGTAGATGATCAGACAAGTCTCCGTATTATTGAAAATCTTTACGGCCATCTTGCTGATGGTATGAGCATTACATCTGCCCTTCGATCCTCAAAACGGGATTTCCTGAACGAAGCCGGAAAATTACATGCTCATCCATTTTTTTGGTCAGGATTTATACAGCTAGGGAGAGATGCAACAATTCAAATACCAAAAACCCGCTCCAGGATTCCATGGTATGCAGGTGGTGGTGTATTGGCAGTATTCATAATTACCTTCTTGATTTACAGAAAAACAAAAACCCTGTCTGGGTAACAGGGTCTTTGAATCAGCAGGTGGTTGATTGTGGAATCGTTGGAATTCTCATTCCAACTTATAGGCGGTCATTTTTTATTCTTTTAAAATCAGGATCATTTTGAATCCGTTTAACAAGAATTTCTTTGCATTGATATTTACGTTTCTTTAAATAGTTTTCGCTTGTGATATTCATCTTGCTGGCAATTTCCTTATGCGATTTCTTTTCAAAAAATAATTTCAGAATCATCTGACAATCCTCGTGCAAAGTCTGAAAATGTTTCTGATAAAGTTTAAATCTCTCTTGTTCCTCTGCCATTTCGCCAATCCCTTCTTGCAGATCTACAAATGCCTGATTATATGATAAACTATCAGTCTTGGTTTTTCGCTTTTCCAGCTGTTTTAACCATACAATCCGGCAAACGGAATACAGATAGGTTTTAAAAGAGCAGCTCAGCTTGAGAACATCATCCCGTAGTTTCTTATAGATGATGATGATAGATTCCTGAAATACATCTTGTGCATCCTCATCGGAACCACTGTTTTTAATTACAAAAAATCTGATCTCAGGATAATACTGTCTGTAGATAAAACTCAACACTTCATTATTACTTGTCCGAAGACCTTCCAGCATAGCTTCGACCGTGTAATGAATTATTTGCTTATTAAGTTCTTTATGTAACGGTAAGCCCATGCTAGAGTAATTTAAGTTTCAATGTGTGATATTTATATGACAATAAGGATGCCGTGATTTTCCCTCATGCCTGCAAACAGAGATAAATACCTGTTATTGAATTCGTTACAGAAGCTGCAACAAAGGGGATGTAGAATTAGAAACATCAATAATATCTCCGATATTTCGGAGATATTAAAGTGTTTCGGGGGAAGATATGTTATTTCCTATAACACAAAGACCCGGTCAGGATGACCGGGTCTTTGAATCTGTAAGGTGGGTTTTGATTGTGAAGCTGTAGGAATTATTTTTCCAGCTTCTTTAATAGCCTAT
>JAUVKA010000077.1 GCA_030592205.1 Bacteroidota bacterium
GAGTTAATACATTGGTACATTCACTTCTTGCAGGCACGGTAGCTTTATAAGAAATCTTATAGGGCTTCCAGCTTCTATTTCCGCCCACATGAGTAAATCCTTCATTGTATGCATAACCATCCTTAATTATTCTTCTGGCATGATGCATATCAGGAGGCCACCAGGCAATGGCAACAGGATCCGAAACAGTATCGGGTGCGTTTATTCTGGTATTATATTCTGTAATTGCATAGTCAGATACCATCCTTCTTCCACTTCTGATATATAACCGCCGCGGCCAGTGACCATTATCTGCAAATTCATCCTTGGGCAAGCCCCATCCCTCCCAATTTTCCCTTGTTATGTTATCAACACTTGTGTCATTTTGTAAGAACCATATTAATCCCAAGGTGAATTCACGATGATACTGAACAATACTATCCTGAATTTTATAGCTTCCAATGGGATACTCCCAGTTCTCTCCATACAGGTTGGCAGAAAGATCATGCCAGCTTCCTACATCTGTTTTTTCATTGTGGCGGTTAGCTTCTGGTCTGAAAAGCTTTCCATCCTCTATTAAATATCTCCGATAGATTTCATATCTGTCTGAGTCATAATTTTCGGGTTTCGAGATAGGAAGTTTGTTGTCTTCATCCTTTGTTAAACACATTCTGTAGCAAAAACCCTGGATGTATTTACTGGGAGCTCCATGGTCTCCAAGGATTTCATTCTGAATAGTTCCAATCAGTCCGCTTGTCGAGTCACCTTCAATAATATAGGGATCTACTTTCATCTGGAATTGCCTGAATGTGTTTTCCTTCTGAACCCCATTTATGGATTCCCCATATTTTTGATTTCCTTCACGAATTGTTTCGGTCGTAATTCCGGCAAAATGAAGTAAGTGACCTTCAATTGAGGCATCTATGTATATTTTGGCTTTTATTTCCAAACCATTTTCGAGAATTATTCTAGTAATCTTTGATCCCTTCACTGCTACTCCATTATTTTCCTTTATTCGTGTTTTCCTGATGATGGTGATGCTTTCCTCCTTTGCAAGCAATTCTTCTATTGTTTTTTCCGCAACAGAAGGTTCATATTTTGAATACCACTCAGGATTTAGGAAATCTGCTTTGAGACCGTAACAATCTTCGACAGAGATATAAAACTCTCGGCAAATTCCTCCAATCACACATCCGCTTCCAAAACGTATATCTTTGCCAAGACCTTCTACTAACATACCTCCTGGATGACCTGTTGGCTCGATTAATATTACACGTTTGCCTAATCTGGAAGCTTGTATTGCTGCTGTAAATCCTGCTTCACTGCCTCCAAGAATACAAATATCAGTTGAATAGGACTCCCTACCTGTTTGAAATGTACACCCAAGTTGTGCAATGCAGACAAGCCCAATGAGATAGCAACTGATTTGATTGAGAGTCTTCATTTCGTATATTCAAGCGTTAGCAAAAAATAACCAATAGTGTCAGAAATTAGACCTATAACAACATTGTGCATGGAATCGGTGGAACTAAGCCACCCTCGATCCTTTAAAGATGGATTCTGACCTGAGCAATAATATCAAAATCATGGGAGCCAATGCTGTAACTACCTCCTTCCATAGAACCAAATAATTCGTGTTCACCAGCATAGATGCCAAGAATCAGGCTTACCCGATCTTTCAAGTTCAGGGAAGTGGATACTGATACCAGGTTCCCAAAAGTAAATCCTAATCCAACCAAATTCCTGAATTCCAGTTTGGCTCCCAGGTAGCCCTGAAGTTCTGTGAGCTCGTTTCGACGTGAAATATAATAATCCAACCCTAAAACGGGATCAATGGTCATCCTTCCAGGTTTCCCAAAGCTGTAGCTGGAAATTAAATGAATTGCATAGTAGCCGGCATCGTCTTTTTGTGTTTCCTGACTACCATCCGGCATGACCACCTCTTTTGTGACATACAGCGGAAGATGGGTGCTAAGGCCGACATCCCATTTCTTATACTGCGTGTAAACACCCAGACTCATCCCGGTACTGTTTCGCCCTAACAATTCATTCCCATTTGAATCTTCAAGGCCGTTCTCATAGTTGATATGCCCGTATTTGACAGATATCCCTCCATTCAGTTGGAAATCTTCTGAAAATGAGTGCCTGTAGGCATATGCAAACTCAAGATTCCAGGAAGTTCCCACATCCGAATACTGGCTGGTACTGAAACGGATACCAGCTGCACTACTAATACCTGGCAATGCAGTCATGGCATTTGTCCAGAGTCCCGAATAGTAATTGAAATTGTATCCCACCAGGTCCAGTTGAACCTTTCTGTCTGCCTGCGTATAGGCGGGATTGTAATAGGAAGGGTTATAGATCTCCAGGCCCCTTAGTGGAAACATTTGAGCCATAAGAGGTATGGTTCCGGTCAATAATAGAACTGAGGTGGCATAGATTATTTTCTTCATAATGCTTTGGTTTGCATGGTAAATACTGTAATGTTCATTTCTCCTTCTATAAGGATGCTAACAATGATATACAAAACGGTGGAACTAAGCCGCCGTTGCGTGGCGGGGGCATTGCCTTTCCGCAAAGGGCGTAACACGCGTTACGGTCAGCTTTAGTGATTCCATGCCTAGTATTTAGTTTAATAATTCTAGCTGTTCCTCAATCTCAGGACCAAAATGTGATAATACCTCCACTGTTGCTTTCTGGATTACATCCTGCCCTCCAGCTCTTGCATACACTACCTTCCCTGTTTTTTCAAGTACAAAACTTGACGGATAGCCTCGAATTCCCCAGCTCGTAATTGAATCCTTATCAACTGATACCATTTTGTAGGAGAGATCATTTTCATTTTGTATCTCTTGAATAACCTCAGAATTTTCCCAGGTTACCATGATAAAGACAGTCTTATCACTTTCATATTTCATCTGCAGTTCCCTTAGCCCCTCCATTTCAGCGATACAGGGTGAACAATTCTTATACCAGAAATTCAGGAATACAACCTTTCCTCTTAGATAAGATGGGGATAGTTCTTTATCCTCAATAGTTGTAAAACTTGCTGCCAAAAATTCTTTCCCAATCATATTCTCATAGAAGCGCTCCTCCACATCTTTAAAATCATCTTTCTTCGCTTGAGCACTATCACTCTTAGTTTCTTGTTCCTTTAATTCAGGTTCAGGGTTTGAAGATGTACGACTTTGTTGACAGCCTAATGCAAGCCAAATCAAAAGAATAAATACTAGGTTTTTCATATGGATTGAAATGTGATATGAAGATCCAATTCAATATGAACGGACCTTCTAAATATTTCTATGATTTTTAAAAGTGCATGGGCCGGTGGAACTAAGCTGCGCCAACACTACAGGTACTACTACCTATAAACGATTCCGGCGTCCGGTTTAGTGTTCTACGTCCTATATTTTATAAATTATTGCAAACCCTTTACCGCTTGGGCATTTCTTCTTCTGGCCATTATGGTTGATATATGAGGCGATAAAACTGGCTTGATACTTTGTAAAAATGTGAAATGCGTGTCAGTGAGAATGGCGTATGTTCATCCTAAGTTTACATTATTTACTTACTTCTAATTTGTAACTCATTTCTCCTTCAAATCTCAACCAAGATGCCATACTAGACCGTCTTTTATAACTTAATCCTTTATGCTGTGTTTTTGATAGATAAACACTCTTATCACCACCACTATTCCATCCATTAATAGTTTCTAATGTTATAATAAAATCACTATCAAATAATACACTATGGTCTATCAGACTTATACACTCCCAACCCTTTTTTGTTTTTGAAGTATAAAATATCTCTTCTTTATTAATTATGCTATCAGGTAACTGATCAGTGGTCTGGTAAATTTTTAATCTATACAATATACTATCACAATTTGTCTCGCCAATATGAAAATAAAAGTGCCGCAAATAAATCATTTCCTTATTGTGAAATAATCGTCCTATTTCTGCACCATTCATTAGATTATACCAAGCCCAAGTAGTACTTCCGGCATTCTTTGAGCCAATACAAAATATCTTTCTTTCATTTGACTTAACGGATAATTCATCAATTTGATACATTACCTTTTTTAATACAATATTGAAATTCTTTTCTGATTCAATCTTTAAATCACTTACCTGAAAATCTACACTTTCATATCCAACGGAAGAAAATCTTATAATTTCAGAATTGTCTATATCGGAAATGTTAAAAAGAAATTTTCCGCTAATATTTGAAATAGTTCCTTTATTCTGATTTAGTACTCCAATATTTACATAAGGCAGCTGATTATTATTCTCATCTGTGATCTCCCCTGAAATTGTTTGGCAAATAGCTGAAACTTGTCCAAATAAATAAAACAATAGTATTATGGATCCTCTTTGCATTGCAGTGGGTTGTTTTTGCATGACCGCTAAATAAACTTACTTCTCAGCTACTTCCATCAAATACTATTGTGCGTAGAACGGAGGAGCTAAGCTGCCGTAGCGTGGCGCAGTCAGCTTTTGTGTTAGGTGGCATAATTGGGTTTCCAGTTTCGATCTGAAAATGGTATTGACTTTCTAAGTTGTATAGTGTAAATTTATTTTGCTTTAATCTTTTCAATACTAACTACTTAAAATCCATTATCATGAAAAAAACACCCCTTTTCTTAACCTTTCTAGTCTTTTTCATATCCTGCCAGCAAACGGTACAAACTGGCCAAGCAACAGAGGAATATAAGACGGAAGTAAAAGAGACAATTGCAAAATTCAACAAACTATATTATGAAGCTTGGGAAAACAAAGATCTTGACTCTACCCTGTTTTTTCTCGATGAAGGCTTTATTAACATGTTCAACTTTGAACTCTCATTTACAAAACAGGAATGCAGGGAAGGATTTCAAGGAGTTTTCGATACGTATTCAATAGAAGGAGTTGAATTTAAAAGTATTGATTTGGTTGTAGATAATAATTATGCGTGCGAAACCGGGATGTTTAAACAGAAATGGATTTCCAATGACGTACAGGATACTATTCTTTTCGATATGAGAACAATGTTTGTTTTCAAAAAACAGGATGATGGTGGTTGGAAGATCTTTAGGTTAATCGGTCAGCATAATAGATAATCCTATCGTTTTAGTGTTGCTGTCTTTCCACTGTGTTAATATTGATATTCTCAAATCGTACATCATAGCCACCTAACAGAGGAGCTAGGCTGCCGTAGCATGGCGCGGTCGGCTTTAGTGGTGTGTTCTATTTTCAGCTATGCTGCGTAGTTCTTCCTTTTCTTGATTCTTTGGAATTCGGGTTTACGTTTGTTCAATTCCTCCTCGAGATCATAGTCGTCTTGCAGGCCTAGCCAGAATTTTGCGGAATTCCCAAAATACCGACTTAACCTTAGCGCTGTATTAGCCGAAATTCGACGCCTGCCCTTCAATATCTCACTGATCCTTGTTTGAGGAATCTCAAGGTCTTTTGAAAGTCGATATGCTGTTACCTCTAAAGGTCTCATGAATTCCTCTAGTAAAACTTCGCCAGGATGTATATTGTCCAGTCTTTCCATGATATCATTTATGATAGTCCACGATTTCTACTTCAAGTGCGTGACCTGCTTTCCAAATGAAAATGATCCGCCATTGATTGTTAATTCGAATGCTATAAAAGTCTTTCCGATTGCCTCCTAACTTTTCTAGCCTGTTAGAGGGTGGTACTCTTAAATCTTTTAAGTCTAGAGAATTGTTGATCATTCTCAGCTTCCTCCGAGCTATCTTTTGAATCTCTGGCGGTAGCTTTGAAGATCTAACACCACTCCAAATTTTCTCTGTCTCTTTTGAACCAAACGACCTAAGCATGCTTATGCATTACGATACTAACGTCAAAGGTAGGTAATTCTGGAATGATAGTCAAGGATCATGAGCATGTTTAAGAAACTTGTTTCCAAATCGATATCTCAAACCAATTAAGAAATAGAACGGTGGAACTAAGCCGCCGTAGTGTGGCGCGGGCTTTGCCATTTCTGCAAAGGGTGTGACACGCGTCACGGTCGGCTTTAGTGGTTCTGTGGGCAATTATTCCCTGATACGTTTTTTCAGGTCCATACGCTCATGCAGAATTCTGGCGATCTCAACAACATCATGATTAATCTGTCGATAGAAGATGATGTGCTTGCCCGCCTTTATTCCCAATAAGCCTGTATAAATTCCCTCGTATTGTTTACCAGAATCTCTTCTATCGGCAATATCCTGGCAACTGTCAAGTAGCATAAAATAGTATAGGTCGGCTTGACTCTCTGACCAGGCATCAACAGTATAATTCCAGATGCGTGCAAGATCCTCCGTGGCCTTTCTCGTGAGATTATAACTAGCCATTCGAGGATCTTTGAGCTTTCAGGTTATGGAGGAATTGCTCTGGTTCAAAATCCTCTACGATTCCACTATCAATCCCTTCTTGAATCGCTTGCTTCAAAGCTGCGACCTTATCCTCTTCCTCCTCCAATAATCTTAGTCCAGCACGAATAACTTCACTTGTGTTCTTATACCTGCCAGCTGAGATGCGGTTTTGGACGAAATCCTCGAAGTGGTTACCTAAGGTTATTGATGTATTCTTGCTCATGATAGAATGCTTTCAACAAAAATACCCAAAATTGGTATAACTGTCAAGTATGAGATTCAAACACTCCACAGAACGATGGAACTAAGCTGCCGAAGCGTGGCACGGGCTTTGCCTTTTCTGCGAAGGGCGTGCCACGCGTTACGGTCGGCTTTAGTGATTCTACCCCATTTCACTTCTGTAATTGTAAAGACTCTTGGAACTTTCAAACGACCAATTACCGGCCTTACGTGTTACTGAGGGCTTCGCTTGACTATATAAATATGATGATGTATAAGAAATAATTGCTAGTAAGGTTTAGAATAAGAATAGTAGCGGGTTAAGTGTCAATTCTCTATCGAGTTACAATATAGTTGATACGGGCAATACTCTCAAATTCAAACCTTTTACGGCTATTATTTTAATACTTTTTTACCTACTGGGAATTCTTATTTTCTCTATTGGAAATTCAATATCAGCATTAATCATTACATCTACATACCCTTTATAATAATCATTCATTCTATTCCATTTGTCTCCAAATCCTTTGCACCAATATCCTTCATCAGTTTGTTTCCAAACATTACCTAAAGACAGGCCATAAACATGGTATGTCCTAATTTTAGATTTGCCATCTTTTGTTTTTATTTCATGCTCATAGCTATAATAATATTTATCTCCGGAATAAACCCATTCCATCATAACATATATTCCATCCAATGGGAAATTAATACCATATTCAGAAATATCTACTGTAAACCAACCTTCCCCTTTAGTATTTGATACTATCACACTTTCATTTAACAAATCCTTCCCTGGGCAATCATTTAATTGGTCTTTAGCATATATTATTATCCGAAAAGGAGCATTTGGAAAACCAATTTTTGCTATATAGAAACTTACGGCTTTAACATAACCAGTTTTTTTAAATTCATTTTTTATATATGTGCCATATTGTCCTCCAAAAATATTTGCTATTTGGAATCTCCATGGCTTTTTGGAAGTAATTCCTAATCGAATTGTTTTAACTTTTTTGGGAACAACAACAACTTCCTTTAATTCAAAAATATACGGTTCTAATTCGATAATACTCATTGAATTATTGAGGTCTCTGATACAATATTTCTGCATTTCGTATCCTAATGAATTAAATTCAAGTGTATCATTTAAATTCTTATATAGTATTGAGAAATTTCCAGTAGAATCTGTGTATGTTCCAATTTTTAGTGTCTTTATCTCAATAGTAGCGTAAATTATTGGCTGCTTTGTCTGTTGATCAATAACTTTTCCTTTAAATAGAGACTCTTGACCAAAGCTATAATTACCTACGGATAAGAAAATAGATGCTAAAGCAAAAAAACATGCTTTCATAATAAATATCCGTTTCGTGAGTTTTTCAGCCTTGAAGGAAACTTGTAAATAAATGCAATTCATTTTTATTTACATGGACCTTGTAGTGAGTAGAACGGTGGAACTAAGCCGCCGTAGCGTGGCGCGGGCTTTGCTTTTTTTTTGCGAAGGGCGTGACATGCGTCACGGTCGGCTTTAGTGATTCTATGCCTATTATTTCAGTGTACTGTATGTTTAGGATCATCCATATTTATATAAAATGGAAAAGTAAAACCAACCCAAACAGTTTTACCTCTTTGTTTTCCTGGTATCCACTCAGGCGAATCTAAAACAATCTTACATGCTAATGAATCAAGAGATTCATTTAAACCTCTAATAACTTCTGGATCAACAACATTGCCTATTGTATCAATCCGGAAATATACAATTATTCTTCCCGAAATAGAATCAGTTATTTGTAATGATTGTTTATCAACTTGCTCTTGAATATATCTGCTAAATGAAACTGCTGGATCAGAATTTTCAAATAATGGCATTTCTTCAACAATATAATTTATTGGGTATTCTTTGACTTGAGCTGTTAGGAACTGAATTGAAACAAGGTTTAGAACAACCAATACTGCAATATTTGATAGATATTTCATCATACTTTGGCTAAATTACCCCCATCTTGTATATAAATGTACCCCTTAGGTATTTACGTGAATAATATCGTGCATAGAACATATATTATACTGCAAATTGCAGTATAATAGCCGTAGTTGAAGGGTTATTCTGCCTTTCAACTAGGATAATTCTAGTCTTTGAACTGTACAATTTAGCGGGTTTTAGGGTAGAAGTGATTGAGGGTAATCACATGGCATTCCACGGCTTCGCCACGTCACTCCCAGAAGAAAGGCTTCTGACCCGGGAGTGCCTAAGAAATTTACAAAGAATTAACATCTTTTACAATGGAAGGCTACAGATGGATGATGTTTCTGCTAATTGTCAGGTAGATAGGCTCATGGCTGATCTATATGCTAAGTATCATTTGCCAAGGAAACGGTTATGCCTAATTGTTTAATTATAATTCAGAACCGGTAAGTGTTCCAGCTCATTTTCCAAGACAGCTTTCAAGTAATACAAACGTTCGGGAAGAATAAATCAGTAGAAAGAAAATTAAAATAATTATAACACTTCAAAAAGAGTAAAAATCTGTCAAGCTATTCTAGGAAAGGTCACTATTCTAGGAGAGGTAAATTCCCGCAGAAGGCTTGCGGGTCTTGTGAGAAGGTTCCCGAATGAATTCAAAAGGCTCGTGAAGGTTTCCATAAGCCTTGTGAATGGATTCAAGACCCTTGCTTGTTCCGTAGATAAACACTCATCCTTTGTAGATGAGTATCAGGGCATCGGAGATAAGCTTGGGACCACCGTACATAAGTTCCGGTGCTTTGCATGCGAATTCCGGTCATTCGCATGCGCATTGGATCATACAGTCCATATATGGTTGATCAACGTGCTTCCATTTGAGGGGCCTCCGGGATAAAATCAATCTCGAAATCCAGTCCCGTAAACAAGCTTTTGAAGTAGCCCTTTCCCAAACGGGTAGCCTCCTCTCTTATGCCTTACGCGACGGCCTGGTTGAAAACATCCTGTCTGGTGCACAGCAACGAGAGCTATACATTCCGCACAACGATCTTATAGCTTTTCTTGGGAGTATCTATCCCATGACCATTGTCCAATATCCAGAGAAAATTTCCTTCCATAACGGCCGAGCCAAGCTTCCTTGAGAGAGGATTGGGGCAAGCAAAAAAATCAATTGCGAGCCTGCGAGTAATTGGGTTTGAACTGTTTGTGTTGGTCCTCCCCCTGTGATCAAGAGGCGCTTGCGCCGAGTAATCCCTCTTCCTCCGCCAAGCAATTCTGTTATTCATGGTCAAGAACAATTTACTTAACGATCCCAATTTTTACACCGAAATTGGGCATTACCCCTGAGAAATCAATATTTCGTAATTGCTTATATTTTGTGAATTTTGAATCACCATCATATTTACTCAACCGGAGCGCTCCTCCAACATACACATCTGCTGTGATGGCCTTCCACAAAACGAATTGCCATCCGATATTAAATCCTCCAGAGAAAACATTAAGGTTTTGTGTGATCTCCACTATTTCAGTCTTCTCTTCTTCCTCATTGTATACTTGATCAAAACCAGAAAGAATAACCCTGCGGTACATTACAATCGGAGATACATAGAGTCCCCTCGGTGCAGAATATTCTGGTTTGCTTCTGGGAAGCAAATAATTCCTCCATGCAAGTGATCCACCAAAACCGGAAATATTCTCACTTTCATAAGAAATATAATCATCCGTAGCTGCACTAAAGTATGTCAGACTCTGGTTGGAAAGATAGTAGTTAGCAAGACCCTCTTTTGTGGCATATGTTGCCATCACGGACAATTCAATTGAGTTCCCTCGATTCAATACTCTTTCGATGGAGAGCTGCAATGTACCTTCAAAAAGTCTCACCGGATATACCGAAATGACATATTTATCAGGCGGTATTATGATAGGCTCTGCAAGGTAATTAGATTCGATATCAGATTCACTTATATTATCCTTTTCAGGCAATGAAGCCATGATTTCACTTTGTTCAGCCATTAGGGATTGCTGTTTTTCTATCAATGAATCAAGCAGGAGAAATTTGTAATTGAATTGTTCCGGGCTAAATGAGAGTTGCGCTATGTTGTTCTCTATATCCAGTAATTGAATTTCCAGCAAAGCAGGTTTTTCTTCCCAGAGACGTATCTTGGAATCCAGAAGATCCAGTTTGGTTTCTACCAGGTTCATTTTCAGATCAACCATATCAATCATTTGATAATCTGCTTCTTGTGCAGGTAAGGGCGCAAATCCGGACAGTATGATAACATAAAGGCAGACTGCCAGGTGCTTGGACTTTTTCATAATAATTTAGTTTTGGTGGGCTTAATAAGATCCTTTTCACAAAAGATGAAAAACAATATTCCAAGGTTGCGTTCGACAACTGTATTTCACACCCCCCCTCTAAGTCAAACTGATTCTACCCTAAAAACCGGACAGCGAGTTAAGCAAATGAATCTTAGCTTTCCGTTCGATGAAACCAAGAAGGAAGTACGATCGAGAATTAAAGCAGATGGCCATTGAACTTAGCCTTCATCGTGAAGACATCCGCAAATCAGCCGAGGAACTGGATATTAAGCCAAATCTATTGAATAGATTGAGAAGAGAGGCTCTATGAGTATTCGGGTTTCCCGACCTTCCCAATAAAGACAATTGTTCCCGTTGAATTCTCTTTGATGAGATAAAGAAACGGTTTATCTGCTTTGAAATAGATGGGGCTCCCCCCTCCACCGATGCTGGTAAAAGAAATCTCCACAATGGTGGCTGCTGCGGCTTCGGTGCCCTCTTCCTGCACATCGATAAAGGTCTGGTGGATTACCCTGGA
>JAUVKA010000005.1 GCA_030592205.1 Bacteroidota bacterium
CTGAGAGTCTGTATAGCATGGCAGAGGCTCATCGTATCCAGATTTTTCCCAGGCGCTGGAACGATTTGGATATGCATTGTTCCTGTCCCGACTGGGCCGTGCCCTGCAAACACCTGGCGGCCGTGATCAATGTAATTGCCAATGAGATTGACCGCAATCCCTTCCTTATCTTCAAACTCCACGGCTTCGATATCATCCATGAGCTCCGGCGCTTCGGGATCGAAGCCATCAGTGATACCGTCACTATTCCCGATCTTGCATCCCTGGCTGTGGCCGAGCCCTTAGAGATTTACAAGGCTGAGAAAAATATTGCTCTGGAGGAGATCGATTTTTCAGTGCTTGTGGATATGCGGGAGAAACTCCTTTCCTTGCTTACTGAAAAGCCGGTTTTTTATTCAAATAATTTTAAACAGGTGCTGGATAAGCTCTACCGGAAAATGGCCAGGAAGATAGCCAGGGAGAACATGATGACTGCCGGATTAACATCCATACCGGATCAGCGCGCATCGCATTACGAAAGGTACTCGAGTGTGGCTATTACCCTGGATGAGTGCAACCGCCTGGTAGATTGCAGGATTCATGGTGAACCGGGGGGATACTGGAAAGTCTACAGAACCGTTGATAAAGAGGGTGCCTGGGGCTTTCGGAATGATGCCGAGATGCTTAATTTTATTTCAACGATCAAACCCAGGCAGGTAACCCGCTTGTTGCCCGGTTTAACATACCTCTTCATGGTGTATCATTTTAGCCGGAAACTTGCAGAAACCTCATCCTTTATTCCACAGCTTCTCAAAACCGCAGATGGAAGCTATACCGTGCGTTGGATCCCTGCTGTAATAGATCAGAGGGTAGATGAAATTTTCAGGAGTCTGATTGCAGCTTTCCCTACTGCAGAGAAACTTCGGGTAGGTGTCGGTGCATTTCCCGGAAGCTCTGAAACGAAGCAGGAATCCGCAAAACCGGAACAGTTAAGAAGCCTGGTCTCTTATTTCATCGGTCAGTTTATTCGGGATGTCGGATCTGGTAAGCAAATGATGGGTGACCCGGTCTACCAAATTTTTGTTGAAAATTACGCCTACCGGTTTGATCTTTCAGGTGAGGGAGAGATCCCTTCTTCTATTCAACGATGGATCGACAGGTTTTACCTTACACGCCAGTCGTTTTCCCCGGTGCTGGAGATTTTCGAGAAGGAGGATTCGGGAAGGTTTGGCCTGAAGGTTCTGGTGGAGGACAGCCGCAAGCCGCTGAAAGAAGCGGTTTCCCTGGCTGATGTTATGACCCTCCCGGAATATAACAGCTGCAGATACGAAGTGCTGCGTAGTATCGAACTGCTCACTCCTTCACTTCCTGAGCTGGAGTTCATTATCTCCACTTCCGGTAGACATATACCGGTCTATACACCAAGTGAGTTTGCAAATGTCATTTTCAATATTCTACCCGTGATCCGGCTGTACGGAATTCGCGTACTTATGCCGGATCAACTGAAGAACTTGATTCGCCCTGCTGTTTCTGTGGCTCTCTCCTCATCGGGCCGGGTATTAAAGAAATCATTGCTGAATCTGGAGAAGATCCTCAACTTTCAATGGAAGATTGCGCTGGGCGACACGCTCATGGAGGCCGACGAGTTTTTCAGGATAGTGAAAGGGCTGTCAGGGATCGTTAAGATGAGAGATCAATACCTCTACCTGAACACGGCAGACCTGAAAACATTGATGGACCAGATACAGCAGCAGGATGGGAAGATGGACCGGAACCAGTTACTGCAGGCTGCTTTTACCGGCGAACTGCATGGAGAGAAAGTGAGTATCGATAAGGCCACCCGGAAGTTGATCAATGAGTTGTTGAGGGTTGAGCGGATTGATCTCCCTGGGGGACTGAACGCTACGTTACGGCCATACCAGCAGAGGGGCTTTGACTGGTTATACAAGAATGCCAGTCTTAGTTTTGGAAGCATCATTGCTGATGACATGGGTTTGGGAAAAACCCTGCAGGTGATTGTCGTGCTGTTGAAGCTGAAAGAGGAGGGAGCACTTGATTCGCGACAGGCACTGATTGTGGTGCCTACTACCCTGCTGACTAACTGGAAGAAGGAGTTTGAAAAGTTTGCCCCCAGTATATCTCATGCATTTTTTCACGGCCCGAACCGAATTTTGGATAAGGAAGCCGATGTGATCCTTACCAGTTACGGGGTTGTACGCAGCGACCAGGAGTTCCTCTCGAAAAAAAGATGGTGTGCGGTAATCATCGATGAGGCGCAGAATATCAAGAATGCAGATGCCGGACAGACCAGGGCGGTGAAGAAACTGAAGTCGAATATCAGGATAGCTATGAGCGGCACCCCGGTGGAGAACCGGTTGTCGGATTATTGGAGCATCTTCGATTTCATCTACAAGGGATACATGGGGAACCTAAAGAAATTCACAAAGGAGTATGCTTATCCAATAGAGGTAAACCGGAACAAGAAACGCCTCGACCGCTTTCTAAAGATCACAGCTCCCTTCATCCTGCGTAGACTCAAGACCGACAAATCAATTATCAGCGATCTACCCGATAAGATCGAGAACGATTACATGGCAACGCTTGTGAAGGAACAGGGGGCGCTCTACCAGGGAGTGTTAAATACAGTAATGACCGATATTGAGGGGATTGATCCGGACGGAAAGGAAGCAGGCATACAGCGCCGGGGTATGGTGTTAAAACTAATCATGGCCCTGAAGCAGGTTTGCAACCATCCCTCGCAGTACCTCAAGAAGAGTGATGCATCCCCAGATTTGTCGGGTAAGGCCGGAATGCTTCTCGACATGCTGGATAATATCCTGGAGAATAATGAGAAAGTGCTGATATTTACCCAGTTCAGGGAGATGGGGCTGATCCTGCAAGAGATGATCCGGAATAGATTCGGTATCGACAGCATGTTCCTTCATGGCGGAACCTCCCGGAAAAATCGCGATGAAATGGTGGAACGCTTTCAGAACGATGCCAGGGAGAAGATTTTTTTACTCTCTATCAAGGCAGGGGGGACAGGGCTGAACCTGACAGCTGCAAGCCATGTGATCCATTACGACCTGTGGTGGAACCCAGCCGTGGAGGTACAGGCCACCGACCGGGCCTACCGCATAGGACAGAATAAAAATGTGATGGTCTATCGCCTGATTACACAGGGAACATTCGAGGAGAAGATCAATGCCATGCTAGCGGAGAAGAAGGAACTGGCCGACCTGGCTGTCTCCACCGGTGAGAAGTGGGTGGGCGAGCTGTCGAACCGCGACCTGAAAGCACTTTTCTCAATTCAGTAGTTTGAAGGATTCCGGCAATGGATGTATTTCGTGTTCTTCAATCGCCTGTGCAGTTTTCAAGCGGTATTTACAGCTTTGTTGCTATTGTAATAACCAAAAGAAATACAGTGGTTAACGTGTCATGGAGATAGTAAAGTTAAATTATGTTATAAAAAAATAAGCAAGTATGATAAGTATTACATTTGCTAAATAACAAAACCTATGTTGAGATGAAAAAGCTGGTAGCGCCTTTATTACTTTCATTTTGTTTAGTGTTATTTCTTCCTTTAATATCTGTAGCACAAGAGGATATGGGAGATGATTGTACTAGTATCATTGTTACCAAGGGGGCCTCTCAAACGGGTTCTGTCGATATTTGCTACACTTGTGATGCTCCATTTGCATCACGTTTGCAAAGAATTCCTGCAGCCGATCATGAGCCGGGTAGTATAGTTGATGGATTTCCCATCCGTGGAAATGTTAAGGTAACGCAAATTGCTCATACATATGCTGTTCTTGCATCAAATGGAATAGGTCACAATAATGAACACCAGCTCTCTATTGGAGAAACAACATTTGGTGGACGCAGGGGCTTAGGCAATAAGGAGGGTCTGCACTACTCTGATTTAATGACTCTGGCTTTGCAGCGTTGCAAGACTGCACGAGAAGCTATACATGAAATTGCCAATCTGGGAGCTACTTATGGGTATGGAAAAAGTGGAGAGTCAATATCGATTGGGGATAAAGAGGAAGCATGGCTTATGGAGATCATTGGAAAGGGTGATGAAAAGGGTATAGTTTGGGTCGCAGTACGTATTCCTGACGGAACTGTATGTGCTCATGCAAATCAATCAAGGATCACTGAATTTCCGATGGATGATCCTGAAAACTGCCTGTATGCTGATGATGTGATCACCTTTGCCAAAAAGAAAGGCTTTTACAAAAAAAAGGATGGTCACTTTAACTTTAGTGATGTTTATGATCCGGCCAGTACGAGGAAAAAGCGGGGATGTGCCATGAGGGTGTGGAGTATTCTTCAACGATCAGCCCCATCGGATAAGCTAAGTACAGATTATTTTCTTGATGTTAAGGATGCTGAAAGATATCCACTGAGTGTTACTCCTGATGAGAAACTTAGTGTACATGATGTTTTTTCTTTGCTACGAGATCATTATGATGGTACTGAATTCGACATGACAAAGGGTGAAAAAACAGGGGCCTTTGGTAGTCCGAATCAAACACGTTCTGAGCGTTCAGTTTCTGTTAATTTTACAGCATTCTCTATTGTCTCACAGTCGCGATCTTATCTTCCGGATCCGGTAGGGGGAGTATTATGGTATTCTCCGGATGATACTTATACTTCATGTTATGTTCCTTTATACTGTAATATCAGCAAGGTGCCCGAAGCTTATACTATTGGTGAAAACAAGCATTTTACATGGAATTCAGCCTGGTGGACAATCAACTTTGTGGCTAATTTTGCGAATCTTCATTATGATAAAATGATTGTTGACATTCAGAAGGAACAATCTGCAATTGAGAATCATTTCTTGGCTTTGCAACCCGCAATTGAGAAAACTGCGCTTGAGCTATTGAAGAGTGATCCTGAAATGGCACAACAGTTTCTGACTGACTACTCTGTTCAGAGTGGTGAGCAGGTCATGAAAAAATGGCGTGAGCTTGGCGAGAGTTTGATTTCTCGCTACACCAGATAGAAGCCACCACCACCATGTCCATGGTTTCATTTTTGCCGGGACACAGGAGTAATACTATTTAGAAAGTTTCTGAGATACTGATCGTTGCAAACACGATACTTCCTATGCTTAGGATTACGGAAAAATGCGCTTAACTCGTTCTCACTAATCCGTTTATCTATTAAAATGAACATTTTTAAAATATCATCAGTTTTCAGATCCAGAGCGATCTTTAGCTTCCTGAGAATGATGTTATTGTTTAATCGATCTTCTGGTACTGGTTGAGGGCCTTCTCTTTCCCCCCTTTTTTCAATAATTAGGCCGTTGAGAAATACGGCAAGCTTATTATCAGTCAGCTCCACAAAAGCCCTGTCACTTTCCGGCTTAAGCCAATTGCTAATGTCCGACCTGCTAACCTTCAGATCAGCTAGCCCAAACAGCTCAATCATCTTTGAATCGTTGTAGTCAAATATGTATCGGATTTTCCGTATTACGTCATTGTTGTCCATAGGATATTTGTGATTTCATGACAAATATGGATGTACCAAAAAGCAACTCAGTTGGTAGATTATTGCCTGTTGTATTATTATTATTATTTAATGCTGGGCGATTGTTATTAATTAGTGCAAATCAAGTTAAAATTGTTTGTTAAAATGTTCGTTAAATACCTGATTCTGGTGGCTGAGCTGTATGAAATAAGATCCGGGTTTTAGTTTGCTGATATCAAGTTTTAAATTGTGAGAAGCTATTCCCTGGTCCAATAGTTTTTCCATCACACGTTTGCCCTGAATGCTGAAAATCGTTATTCTGATTTCTCCCTGAATTTGTGAGGCAAGGCTTATATTCAGAATGCTGCTTGCCGGATTAGGATATAGAATCATTGCTTCTTTAATGCTTACTTCCTCCAGACCAGTTATTTTTATAGAAACCAGTTGCTGTGTGGTGTCATTATCGCAAATTTGATTTGCAGCAATCATTTGTACCTGATAGTCTCCAGAGAGGGCATAAACATGAACCGGATCCTCCTCTGTAACTTTAATGCCATCCCCGAAATCCCACATATAAGCTGAGGCATGTGAACTAGAGTTATTGAAAGAAACAGTTTTGTAGTTTATTGATTTGCTGAATCTTGCAATTGGAGGACTGACAATTGTTAAAAGATCATCTTTAACAAGCTTATCAACATCATTTAAAATTAGCTGAACGGATTTGACTCCACCCGAATTATAGGTAACAATATGAGGCCCGACCGTTTCTGCATACCGGGGATTTGCTCCGCGACCGAAATCCCAGGAATAACTATCTCTGGTGCCTTCAGAATGATCTGTGAAAACTACCTCAGATCCCCGGCAAGTTTCATAAACTGAAAAAGAGAATGAGGGCCGTCCAGGGTTGGTAACTTGCTCTACTTGTATATTATCAATGCCAGCACCATAGCCTACACCGGCATTGTCGGTATAGTAGAAGGCTAACTGTATGTCGTTTTTCATGGCAGCCTTAGGAATGTAAGTTTTGAAATGAACCCAGTCATCATATCCCTTGGTGGCTTCAAGCTCTTCAAATTTGATCCAGACATTATCCTCGAAAATGCGATACATCAGGTACAGATGATCAATGTTCTGCCACTTTTTAAGCACGTAATCAAAAGAAAGCATTACCAGGCTAGCCTTGCTGAGATCCAATCCATTTGAAATCAAGTAATCAGATACGAGCACATTGTTGCCTGCAACTCCGGAGTTGATGCCAATGAAATGGTCCAGGGTGTCAGAACCCATACCCAAATCAGCTGAGGCGCCCCAGTTAAATCCGATCGATGATCCGGATATTTGCCATCCCGGATAGCCATCCTCGAAATTTTGTTCAAATGGAAGTGCAAAACCAGCAACAGGCCCCGAAATCACTTCGCTGGTCAGTTCAGATTCATAATCAGCAGTATCTGTACTGTATAAAGCCGACACTGAAAATTCATAAACTTGTCCGTTAAGGGCTGTTGTATCTGTATAGGTGAGCAGAGAAGTTCTTCCAATTACTTCTCCGTTGCGATAAATATTATAATAAGATAATTCAGGATCATAAATCCCATTCCATGCCAGGGTAACTCTGGCATCTCTGGACAGGGCACGAACTCCGTAAGGTCTGTCCCACATCATCAGATTATCAGGAAAAATCCCCACCACTGCTCCCTGTGATTCTGAGAAATCGCTTGATCCTGGTGTCAGCGAGCTAACAAGGAAATACCCATTAGATGAGCCCGACCACCCCCAATTTACATGGAAATGATCCCCAATGAAGCCGTCAAAGTTGAAGGCATGTCCGCCGGTTCCGGAACCCCGAACAATAATCGGACGTCCGTTAATAAGTTCATTTTTAAGTAATCTGATCCAGTATTGCTGATTATCAAGGTCTGACATACGTACATATCTGATTCTGGATTTATTATATCTGAAATTGGTGAACAGAAGATTTTTGATTCTTGAAGTACTGGCTCCTGAACCACCCGGAGCATAATTCATATGCAAAGCAATCCCTCCGTAGAGCATAATTTTAGCTATTTCCGGTGTCGGATTGTTTAAGGGTAAAGTTGACCAGTTGAAATTGATTGTGTCAAAGTTGACAGCAAAGTCGCCATATTCATGATGTGTATAGCTGTGCTGACCCTGGCCTTTCTGTGGCCATTCCCAGTGACGCATTATTTGAAGCATGGCAACTGCTACACATCCTGTAGGAGTGTTTTCCGGGGTATATGTGTTGTATCCGGATCCTTGCCCCCAGGTTACTTCCATCATAGGTTCAACAACATTATCTGTTTTTAATCCCTTTAATCTGGTTTTTGTATTAAGTGAGTTCCAGCCCGGGTGAGGTGCAGAAAAAGTATTCCCGGAAGAAAGAAAATCGATTACTTCAGTCTGATAGTGTTGTAGAAAGCTGTAAGCAGGACTTTCTTCATCCAGGCGGGTATCTGATTTTTCAAAACTATAAGCCAGAATAGGTGCAAATTGCATATTTGCTGAAATCCAAATGAATCCGTATGGATCGAGATCAAAACGATATATGCTGGCCAAATTGTTATAACTCAGGCTGTCTTTAAGGACTGGTGTAAATGCAGTTTCAGGGCTCTGTTGAGAAATCCATGTTGCTGCAACCTCGATTGCAAAATCAGAAGATATTTTTTGAGATTTAGCCTGAAAAGTCAAACTGCAAAGTAGTGTCGTTATCCCAAAAATGATTAACATTATTTTCATCCTCAAATATAATATATATAATTTTGTGCCCGGAATATATGTTATTCTTTAGGCGGAAATATACGGATAAGGACAGGTATCCTTGATTGTCATTAAGATAGAATCATTGGAAATCCTTGCCTCAGTGATAAAGGGTGCACAACAGATATAATTTAATCCAATAAATACATCCGAATACTTCGTCCCCTAAACCTTACATTTTCAGAATCATAATTTTCCTGCTGTAAATCCTTTTCTGATTATCATAAAGAACTACAATAATCAAAGAGTCATCTGCCATGAATGGAATACGGCAGAGGTTTGAACCCGGATCGTATACCCTGATTGATTTTATTAATTGTCCCTTGACATTATATAATTCAACACCTTGCAAGCCTGAGGGGGGATTCTCCAGAATGATCTCTTCACCGTTATAATACAGGTTTCCGGAGAATTCATTTCCAGTTAAAACACCGGGAGCAGAAAGCAAAGTGCCACTGTCGATGGCAAAATTATCAATATACACTACCGTTGGAGCCGATTCATAATAGCCCGGGCCGTCAAGTGTATTGAAGCGAATTCCGTCCAATGCCAAAGTCTGATCTATTGAATAGATCAGTTGACCATCCAGTAACCATTTTAAGCCGGTTCCCGGATCAGAAATGACTTCCATCTTCATCCAGGTTCTTGTCTGATAGTTGAAAAACTTTTCTTTTGTCTGGGCATAATAGACCTCACATATTCCTGCACTGTAGAAGTAAATATCCACTGCAGTTCCGTCACTCAATAGAGTCTGAATCGTCCCTTGCCGGTTTCGATCCACCATTAATCTGAACGCTGTTTCGCAATAACCGGTGAGGTATTCCGAAATGGGGAACAACAAATCTGTTGAACCGGCAATCTTTATTGAATTTTCCCCCTCAAAAGAACGGATATTTACCACAAAGGCATCTTTGGTTGAATTTTCATCCTCACCAAAGACTTGCCAATACGGTGTTTGTGAACAAAGTCGTTCATTGGGATTATAGATTTCAAAATCTTCGAAAAACGGAATGGTAAACCCACTGAATACTTTGAAATTACCATAGCCGCTATGCAGGCTGTCATCCTCAAGATGTGCAATCGTAAACCAGGAATAGTTGCCTGATTCACCTACCTCCGTTTCAAAACTTCTGCTTGTTAGTCCACTTGCAATTTGTGAGAACGCTTCCTCCTCACGGCGCAAATACAGATCATATTGGTAGCCCTCCTCATCATAGTCGCCTTCCCAGTTTAGCTGAATGGTGCGGCTCATTATTACTGAATCGTTGGCTGGTTGTAAATAGCATGGGCTTGCCGGATGGAATTTATTTGGGAAGTACGTGGCTCCGGCAGCTACAGAGATTTGTGGTTTATGTTTCAGAAAGGACTCTTTTGATATAGGGTTGTTTCTCAGGCTAATACGTTCCAGCTTGTTGGAGTAGTTTTTATATAAAAGTGGTGAGAGGTCAACAATTCGATTTCCCTGAAGATCAAGGTCGACTACAGAACGATAGTTATCGAGGGGAACCAGATCGAACAGGAGATTTTTGCTCAAATCAAGATTAACTAATTGGTTGTTTAGAGAAGGGATGGTATCAATAAGATTTCCGGAAATATCCAGATCAGTCAGCACTTCATTTTCTTCGATGATTGGATGGAGACTATAGATCAGATTATCAGTAAGGTTAATGGTGTTGATTTTGGGTGAATTGCTGATGTGTAGCTGCTGGATCTGGTTGTCAGAAAGCGTCAGGGTTCTGAGAAGGGTGAACCCATCGAGGTTCAACTCTCCTGTCAGCTGATTGTTGCTGGCATTGAGTGTACGAAGCGTCTTGTTTCCATTCAGCCATGAGATATTGCTGATGGCATTATCTGATATATCCAGATATTCAAGCCCATAAGTATTTTCGAGCACATCAAAACTTTGTATATCACATCCTTCCAGTCTTATCCATGTTAGTCGGTCAAGATCATTTAAGAAAGCTATATCAGTGAATTGATTGTCAATAATCTCAAGCTTGTATAAATCATTTAAGCTTGATGAAAACCCCATATTGCTTAGGGAATTGTTGTTCAACTTAAGTTCTTGTAATTTGGTCAGGGATCCGATGGGTTCAGGATTACTGAGCACATATCTCGTGATTTTCAGGAGCGTAATATCGGTACATTCCTGTAGTTCGGAAATATCGATTTCAGAATCTGACCTCGTTGATAAGAGAAGCAATTGGCGCAGATTGGTGCAATTACCGATTTCGCTTAGACCTTCTGCATTGGTGACATAAAGATATCGGATATCATAGAGTTCTCCCTGTGTTGGAATATGGGTGTTTCGCTGGGATGATGGAACTCCAATACTGGTATTCATAGCGAGACGCAGTTTGTCATCAGCAATGGGTATGGGATCACCGTGACTAAAGTATGAGCCTGGTCCAATCCATCGGGATTCCCCACTTGAGTATTTGGCAGCCACTCTCAGATAGTGGGAACCTGGATGACATGTATGTAGAAATAGCGTGTCAGTTGTTTCATCGAAATAAGTGTCGTCGAGATAGATTGTGTATCCGAGCAGATCTCCACGTTCACCTTCCGGGCCACTCCATGAGATCTCCACTTCTTCATCACTCAGGATTGCTTTCCGAAAACTGCCTGGTGGTTTCAGACTGTCTTGGGGAGAGGTGTCGAATATCGCTGATAGCAGTGTTTTACCCAACACACTAGTTAGGGAGTAATACCCATTTGCCGCTCCTCCCCAACCAAGATTAAAATGATAAAAATTGTTACCATCAAATCCATCACAAACGAAGGCATGACCTTCATAGGTTGAATATATCGGTTTATATTGACTGATACTGTTGTAAAAAGCATCCTGAGATCCGTAGGGATCACCATTCAGGTAAGCTCCGTCATAAATTTGGCTAAATAGGTTGGCGGCTTTTGCTGACTGGGCTCCTGAGCTGGATGGCCCATAACCCATGTCAACCAGAACGCCACTGTGGTACAGGAGTCGGGCGACATCGTTGTTCACCCCATAACACTTATTATCCATAGCTTGCCAATTATACTGGCCGGCAAAACAAGATAATGTGCCATATTCATCATGTACATAAGAGTGCTGAATTTGGAAATTGTTCCATTTATCGTAATACCGAATGATTTGGCCGACGGCAACGGCAACACATCCCACCAGGGTGCGTTTATCTTCTTCAGGATCCACAGGGCAATAGTAGTTATGTGGCCATCCCTGACCCCAGGCCGTCTGACATAATGGTTCAAGCTCCAGTTTTCCTGTTTTCAGTTTTGGAATGACTTTATTTGGGTCATAACCAGGCGATTGAGTGCTAACAGAAAGCGCATCTGCCAATGTTTCAATCACACCGCTTGTATCAACAGCAAATGAGAACTGATTTGTATATGAGTAAGCCATGATTTCGCTTATGTCAGGTAGTGTTCTAACAATGACAAACCCCCGTGGGGAGGTGAAATTAACTATGGTGAGGTTCTTATATACCATGGAGGTGTCAACTGAAAGCTCGTCAAGCTTAAATGAACTATAAGGATAGTTCAATGCGAAAAAAGATTGAGCATTTTGTTCCTCAAAGGATTGATTTTGAGAATAGAGTGACAAAAAGAGAAATAAAAATAATGATGTAAAAAAGCCTTTTATCATAACACTAAATGGAATCGATGTTAATTCTGTCCTATAAGTGATGCAATTTAATAATTGAACAGGGGAATTGGAAACAATACATACAAAAAAGGTCAAGATCTGTAAAATCTTGATTTATATAATTTATTATCATAGATTTGATGCTATCCCCCAGCCATAGTACTTTGTTTAATAACGAGAGTACTGTAGAAAAATCTTATGAAATGAGAAGATATGAGAAAAATCCTCAATATTAAATTACACTGGCAAATCTTTGCTGCTTTGATCCTGGCAGTTGTATACGGGTACTTTTTTTCAGATCAGGTTAAATATGTCAGCTGGATGGGGGATGTCTTCCTGAATGCATTGAAGATGATCATTATTCCACTGATCCTCAGTTCTCTGATATCGGCGGTTACCAATATTGGAACTGGAAAGAACCTGGGACGGATCGGCCTGAAAACCTTTATATACTATATTGGGACAAGCCTTATGGCCATTACAGCCGGGCTGGTTATGTTCAATATTATTCGTCCGGGGAAAGGATCAGACCTGAACTTGCTCCAGGATGTGGAGAACCTGAACCTTGATCCAACCTCAATCGGCGAAACCATCAGGAACATCATCCCAAGCAATATTTTCGAAGCCTTATCATCGGGTAATATTTTATCGATTATATTTTTTTCCATCATTTTTGGCTATTTCATCACCCGGGTATCTGAACGGCCGAGAATTTTCCTGACAGAATTATTTGACTCGGTGTACAAGGTCATAATGAAACTGACTTTGTTCGTTATCAAATTTACCCCACTCGGAGTTTTCGGGATTGTTACCAGGGTAGTGGCGGATAATATTGATCAATTATCCAACCTTGCCAGCAGCATGGGAATCTACATGCTCACGGTATTCATTGGCCTGGTTATCCATGCTACGATTGTACTCCCATTGATCTTGCGCCTGATTGGAAAGTCAAATCCGCGGAAGCATTTCGGTAATATGCTGACCCCATTGCTTACAGCTTTTTCCACCTCCTCAGCAGCTGCAACTTTACCGCTCACTATGGAGGCTGTTGAGAAAAAATCCGGTGTGTCCAGTAAGATTTCCTCCTTTACCCTGCCTTTGGGCGCTACTATCAATATGGATGGAACAGCGCTTTATGAATGTGTTGCAGCTATGTTTATCGCCAAGGTCTATGGTCTCGACCTGGGATTCACAGAGCAGATCATCGTTGTTTTTACGGCATTACTGGCATCTATTGGAGCAGCCTCCATCCCTATGGCAGGTTTACTCATGATAACTATTATTCTTTCAGCTCTGGGACTTCCCCTGGAAGGGGTGGGCCTTATCCTGGCGGTTGATCGTCCCCTGGATATGATCCGTACTGCTACCAATGTCTGGAGCGATAGCACCGGAGCAGTTGTGATTGCCCGTTCTGAAGGAGAAGAACTGCTAATTTCGATAAAACAAAAAGATGTCATAAAGATATCGAAAAGCCATAATAAAACTAGTAAAAAGATATCAAAATGATGTCATAAGATTTAGAGAATTTATCGAGCCGCGTGAACTTTGATAATATTAGTCAGTGATAGACAATAATTAATGATGATGGATTTGTCAGATGAGGAAAACAAAGCATTCAAATCCTCCAAAAATCCCATGAACTCCTGGTCTGCGAGTTTTGTTTTTCCTGTCAACCAGGACATTGAACTTGTCAGTAGGTAACAAAATCAGTATTAATTCGTTATTTTACTAATAGAACGTCAATCAAGCCACATGAAGACTTTTGTTATTTCCCTAATAGGGTTATTGTTATTTGCTATTTCGCCGCAGATATGTAAAGCCCAATCTGATTTCCAACCAGGCTTAGGACTGGCCCTGAAAGCTTCTACAAATGGTTTTGGAGGAGATATAATATATAGTCTCCATCAGAAGCTGAATCTGCGTTTGGGAATAGAAATATTTGGCTATGACCGGGATATCACCTTTAGCGAGCAGGATATTGAGTATGAAGCTGTTGTGGATGTTAGAATTGGAAGCATTTCCCTCCTTTGTGATTATTCTTTTACTCCCTGGCTATTTGTCACCGGAGGTGCCGGATATAGCCTTTTTCATAGTGAGGTAATCGGACATGCCGCCAGTTCAATGCCTTTCGGGGATATTGAGATCCCCAAGGAAATGATAGGGAATTTTCAATTTGATTTTGACCCCGGCTGGAAAATATCACCATATTTTGGAATTGGATTTGGCCGGACGATGAGCTTGAAACATAAAATCGGATTTGCTTTTGAACTGGGAAGTTTTTACCAGGGGCCCCCGGACATTAGTATTAAATCAACGGGCCTGCTTTCGCCAACGTCAAATCCTGATCATGGTCAGGAAGCAAGGTTGGAAAGGCAGATCGACCAGTATTATCTTTATCCCCTTTTAAGATTTTCTCTCTCCTACAGAATAGTACAGTTTGATTGATCTTTAATGAATTAAAAGATGAAGAAAATGAACACACAGAAAATTATAAATATAGCCACGAGACTTTCGTTAATTTCGATTATTCTTTTTACTACTGTCAGCTGTGAGGATTTGTTTAAAGATCCCCTGAAGGACAAGGATACCGGTGATGATATTACACTTCTCCTTCTCGACCGCAATTTCATTAAAACAAAACTGCTTATCTGGTTCGTGGATGCTGAAACTAATGAGCCGATGGAGGATCAGATGATCGATGTAGAGTTTTGGGGTGATAATGCAGATAAGTTGATAACGTTCGGAGGTGAGAAACCTGAGACTTTTTCCACAGAAATCGGATTTCTTGAGGTCGGTTATGATCCGAATTTTATCGTCAGCAAGGACGATCCCCTGGAGGTCACCATTATAGCATTTGGTAATGGCTATATTTCAGCACCCCAGTTTCTGAGTTTTACTCAGGAAGGGACCAAGGACATCATCGTTAAAATGATTCGACTGGTACCGGGAAAGCCACTAAAGACCGGATCTTTCGGGGAACCATTCGATATTTATTATAATGACATTTTACGGTCTGATGAGCTAAGGTTTATTAATGATATCAGCACCTCACCAACGGGGACAGCTTATAAGTATATTAGCCTTTACGTTACTGCCGTGGCAGGCCATCTGCTGTGTAATAATCTGTATGATGAAGTGGCGTATGAGGATTATGGAGTGTATTATAAAAGTTTCTCAAGGGATCTGAATGTCATTCCTCCAAACCCGCCTGTCAGAACGGCACAATTGCTTGCCGGAGATTTTGTTTTTTCAACCGTTTTGAATTCTGGTAATGCTGAATGTGAGGAGGGTTTAACTATCATAATACAAAGATCAGATGGCAAACCCGGAACCGGCAGTTTTAATTATCAGATAAGCTTTTCAAATGGTAACACACAGTCGGGCAGGATTACCTGCACATTTCCTTCGGAGAATCTGATAGAACCAATCTTTTATCCCACAGCAGATCCTTCAGTGGTGATCCGGGTTTTTGGCGATGCACAATACGACATATCCGATCCGGTAAGCCTGGCAACACCCTGTAGCGGTTTGGCTGAGTTTGTGGCGATCTCCAAAAGCAATCTTCATACTTATAAATTTATCACACAATATTTGTGTCCGGGTTCTTCTATTGGCTTTGCCCTTAGTATTTCCGGACAATTCAGAAAGAGTGAATCAATGGATACATGGACCTCGTTTGAGTTTGTTGAGGGGATTTGCGAGTTGGAACTTGCAGCAGGAGATGATTATGAATTCAGAGTACCTATTGATGGTGAATATCAATACTATACCCTGCCAACTGATCCTGCAAAGCTTGAAGATTTCCTTAAGGAGAATCAGGGTGATGATTATCAAATTAGGGAGTTGACAATAACCACTCTGGAAGATCTTACAGAAGTTTATGCCGTTGTGGAAGTCAGCGATGAGGTATGTGATAAGATTGGAGGGAATCCAAGAAGGTAATAACTGAAAAAGCATAATTTCATTCTGTTTTTTAAAACCTAAACCATGAAGACTAGTCTTTTGACCTTACTCAAACTGACATTCCTCCTGTAATTGATGGTATCCTCGACGATGAGGCCTGGAAAAATGCCAATAGTTTTACGAGTTTTAAAACCTTCATCCCCGACTTTGGTCAGGATATGCCTGAGAAAACTATCGCATATACAACTTATGATGAGGAGAACCTGTATTTTGCTTTTAAATGCTATGATTCAGAACCTGATAAAATAGTTGGAACAATCCGTAATCGTGATGAGATCAGGGGCGAGGATTGGATTTGTATTAATCTTGATTCCCAAAATGACCAGCAAGCACTTTATGCTTTCTATGTGAATCCCTACGGCATACAGATGGATGCCAGGTTTTCCGCTGGAAATGAAGACCTTAGTGCTGATCTTGTATGGTATAGTGCTGGTATGATTGATGAAGATGGATATGTTGTTGAAGTCAGATTACCACTAAAGAGCATTCGCTTCTCAGAAAAGGAACCTGTTGTCATGGGCGTAATTTTCGAAAGAAAGATCAGTCGTATTTCCACACAGGGGATGTATCCGCATATGGATCCTGAGCAAGGATACGCTTTCCTGAACCAAATGATGGAAATTTCCATGAATGGTGTACGGCATTATAAACTATTTGAAGCTGTTCCGGCTGTGACCTATAATTACAGGGATGAGCGGATCGATGGAGAATGGGACAAGGGAAAACATAAGTCCGATCCCAGTTTAACCCTGAAATATGGCATTACCAGTAATCTTGTGCTAGATGCCACTCTGAATCCGGATTATAGTCAGGTTGAATCAGATGCAGGTCAGATCGATGTAAATCTCAGGTATAATGTATTTTATCCGGAGAAAAGAACATTTTTTCTGGAAGGGAAAGATAAATTCCATATTGCTGCTACCCGGACTTATGATTACGATCCCATGTACTTGATGGTTAACACCCGGACTATTGTAAATCCTCTGGTGGGGGGTAAATTCAGTGGCAAAATCAATCCATATAATGATTTCACTCTTCTCTATGCAGCAGATCAACTTTCAGGAGATGGAGAAAAACCCAGAGTTCTGAATCATGTGCCAATAGTCAGATATAAAAAGAGTTTTAAGGGTGATAGCTACCTGGGAGCTCTTTACAGTGGAGGAGAGAGAAAAGATCAGTTCAACCGGATGTATGGTGCGGATGGACAAATCCGTTTAAATAAGTCGACACAGCTAGAGTTCAATGCATTCAATTCCCATACTCTTAAGGAGGGAGAAACACGTTCTGGTCATGCTGCCAGCCTGTTTCTTCACGGCGATACAAGGAATCTGGAGTATGGTTTGATATTGAAGGATCTGGACCAGGATTTTCATGCCAACACTGCTTATGTTCGAAGGACGGGAATAAGTCAGGTTGGCGGTCGCTTTTTACCCAAGTTGTATACAGGACACAGCTTTTTTAAACGCTTTGATTTTGAGTTGTTTGCTCTGGCAGGTCATGATAAGATCTACGACAAGTGGGAGCATTTTTCTTTCGCCTCTTTTCTGGCATATCTGGGTGGGACATCTGCTCTGAAAATGAAATATTACAATACAACAGAAATATACCTTGGACAGCGCTTCAAAACCGGCGGACTGCATACTCTGTTTGTAACCCGGTTTGGAGATTGGTTCTCGGGCACCATCTTGCACCGATTTAACCAAGCCATCTATTATTCTGAAGATCCTTATGCCGGATTAATGCACCGTATGGCTGTCTCGTTGAGTTTTCAGCCCCTTACCAAGCTTAATCTTGATTTTTCTTTCTCCTATTCTGGCTTTAAGGATGCTGCTACCCTGGAACAGGTATACAAATACCCGATTGAGAGGTTTAAGCTAAGCTACCAATTCAATAAATACCTGTTTGTCAGGGGTATATTGGAGTATAACGGCTATTATAAATCTCTTCTTACCGACTTCCTTATTTCATTTAACTATATTCCCGGTACGGTCTTCTATCTGGGATATGGCTCGCTGTATGATTCCGTAAACCCGATTGGCGAACGTCCATTAAGACCTGAGCAGCCCTATAATATGGAGAGGGGAGTGTTTTTGAAGCTTTCGTATCTATTTCGGAAATAAAAAATTGTAAGGACCGGGACATGCCCAACAATCATTTTACCTGTGCTAACGACGGACAGGCACGAGGCCTGTCCCTACACTTCGTATGTGCTGCTAGCTGTGTTTCCTCCTTTCCCGGTCCAGTTAGTATGGAAAAACTCCCCCCTGGGCTTGTCGATTCGCTCATAAGTGTGGGCTCCGAAATAATCCCTTTGTGCCTGAAGAAGGTTTGCGGGAAGTCTTGCTGAACGATACCCATCATAATAGGCCAGGGCAGAAGTTAATGCTGGAGCTGGGATACCCTCTTCGATAGCTTTTGCACAAACCTTGCGCCATCCCTTTTGCGAATTGGAGATAATCTCCTTGAAGTAGTCATCCAACAGTAGATTATCCAGATCAGGATTTTTATCAAAAGCATCTTTTATTCTTCCCAGAAATACTGATCGGATGATGCAGCCTCCGCGCCAGAGAAGGGCAATACTACCATAATTCAGACCCCATTTATATTCATTGGCTGCCTCTTTCAAAAGGGCATAGCCCTGAGCATAGGAAACCAGTTTGGCAGCATATACTGCTGATTTTAAATCTTCTAAAAACTCATCTTTATCACCTTTGAACTCAGGCTTAGGCCCATCCAGGATTTTTGAGGCGGCAACCCGTTGATCTTTCTGAGCTGATAAACAGCGTGAAAAAACTGATTCGCCGATCAGAGTAAGAGGAATCCCCAGGTCAAGAGCAGTTACTCCAGTCCATTTACCGGTACCTTTCTGTCCGGCCGTATCCAGGATCTTCTCCAGAAGGGGTTCACCCTGTTCATCCCTGTAAGCCATTATATCTCTCGTAATCTCAATCAGATAAGAATCCAGCTCGCTTTCATTCCACTCAGCAAATACTTTCTGCATCTCATCATGATTTAGTCCGAGGAGATCCTTCATGATATGATAAGCCTCAGTGATAATCTGCATGTCGCCATATTCAATGCCATTATGCACCATTTTTACGAAATGTCCGGCACCATTATCGCCTAACCACTCGCAACATGGTGATCCATCTTCAACTTTTGCAGCTATGGTTTGAAAGATTGTTTTCACCTCTTTCCAGGCTGCTCTTGATCCCCCCGGCATCATTGAAGGCCCCAGTAAGGCGCCTTCTTCACCACCAGATACACCTGTTCCGACATACAGGAGGCCCTTGCTCTCAACATATTTTGTGCGCCTGATTGTATCGGGATAATGTGAGTTGCCCCCATCGATAATAATATCTCCCGGCTCAAGATGTGGAATAATCTGATCGATGAAATCATCCACCGGCTTGCCGGCCTTGACCAGGAGCATAACCTTCCTTGGACTTTTCAAGGATTGCACCAGTTCCTCTATTGAGTGTGTCCCAATAAAATTTTTATCAGCTCCGCGCCCATTAATGAATTTATCTACTTTATCAGTAGTACGGTTATATACTGCAACGGTAAACCCTTTGCTTTCCATATTCAGAACGAGGTTTTCACCCATTACTGCAAGTCCTATCAGTCCAATATCTGCTTTCATTTGTATGCTTATAATTATTGTTCTTATAAATTTTTTATTCTACCGTAAATCCTAGTATTCTTAGTTTTTGTAATGTCTGTTCGTCGATATTCCGTGTTTTTAAAGTAAAGGCGTGAAATTCACGACGAACAGGATATTCTCCCCGTAATTTCTCAAAATTGGCTGGAACTGCCCTCAGTGCATCATCATCGTGCTGAATGACATAGGTGGATTGAATTGCAGTGCTGATAAGCGTCTCCTGATCCATCCCTTCCCCATTAAGAAGAATTATCGGAAAATAGGGTGATTCAATTTCATCGGGCTGCCAGGAGTCCAGTCCCAAATTGAAATTTCGACTGATAGCCTGTACACATTGAACCGTGCCATTGGCTTTGCCATCACGGGAATAGCCTGCAATATGAGGCGTTCCTATCAGGCATTTATCCAGAAAATCAATATCTATATTTGGCTCATTCTCCCAGCAATCAACTATACAGTCTTTGATTGCTCCGGCTTCAAGGGTTTTTTTCACTCCCCTTGTTTCCATCACCTCTCCACGGCAGGTATTGATAAGAAGTATTGGCTTTTTCCAAGTATTAATAAATTCATTATCAGCCATATGGTAGGTCTTATCTCTACCTTTTAAGTTTAATGGTACATGAAGACTTATGATATCAGCTTCTTCCAGAATTTGTTTCAATTCAACAAAATTTTCTGGTCCTTCCTTTCTGGCTCTTGGAGGATCATTAAGCAATACATTCATACCCAAAATCGATGCTGTTCGAGCAACTTTAGAACCCACATTCCCAACTCCGATAATACCTATTGTTTTAGCTTTTAATAAGATTTTTCTCTCGGCAGACCAATGAGTAAGAGCTGAGGCAATGTATTGGTTAACTGACTCTGCATTGCATCCGGGGGCATTCGTCCATTCTATTCCTGCTTGCCGGCAATATTCTGTATCGATATGATCAAAGCCAATAGTTGCAGTAGCAATGTATTTTACAGTTGTCCCTTCCAGTAAATGACTATCGCAATGGGTTCGTGTTCGGATGATTAATCCGTCTGAATCCATGAGATCATTACGAGTTATCTTCGAACCAGGAATATATTTTACATTAGCATAAGCTTCCAGAACTCCGCGGATGTAAGGGATCTTATCGTCAATTACAAATTTCATTCGAAACGCTCCTTGCTGGTCCACAAACCCATAGCAGGATTTGGGATGAAATAAATCAATTCATCTTCATCGATAGTATTAAATCCGGGTTGAAGATCTGCAGGAGAATATCTTCTAAGGTAATCATCCAGATCGCCCCATTCAAAACCCACATCTTCAATAGCTTTACGAGACAAGTTATGCTTTTCCTTTCCTGGACAATAGCGGATTTTGAACCTTCCTTCAGAGGTTCCGTGAATAAGATGGGCGGCAGCACTGAGGTTGTTTTTCAGATCTTCATTATTATTCACAAATTCCAGAATTTCCGGAGTAGTACGATATCCATATTTACGGATTAAGCGATCGATTTCCGGATCTTCTCCAAATTCAACCAGACCGGGAGCAAGGACGATCAGCTCACCATCATCTGCCATGGCCATTCTACTGCGGTAAATACTTTTATTTCCCAGCCAGGTACTTTTAAACTCATCAGGATCCAGGAATACTACCACCTTTTTCAGGGGTTTTTCCAGCATGGTGAAATTTTCTTTCAGTGCCAGTTTTGAGGCTTCTAAAAAACACTCTTTTCCGGCTCCGCAAAACAAGCCCTTAACGCTTTGCTTAAGCGAGTCTTCGGGTGTGCTACTTTGACCCACCACAGTGAGTACATAAAAGATAGGCAGCTTAACTCCGTAATGATCAGATGCATAGTCAAATAGCTGTCTGACGGGAGTGTCGGCCCTACCCATCATTCTCTCCATTCCGTATACTGCTCCTACATAATGACTCTTATTGATTCCTTCCGAGCCTCCGGTACCGACAAAAATGTTCTTATTATGATTGGCCATTCCCACTACTTCATGGGGTACTACCTGGCCAACTGAGAGTATCAAATCCCATTCATCTTCCACCAAGATACGATTGACCTGAACAGGCCATGGGAAGTTTAATTTGCCCTCGGTAACTTCTTCTACAAATTCTGCAGGAACCTGACCCATAGTCACCACATCATTTCTCCAGTCATGAATCCTGAAAAGATCCGGAGGCACAGTACCGAACATATGACTGATTTGCTTTTCAGTCATTGGAGAGTGAGTACCAAGAGCCGGGAGAATTGCCTTTACTGCTTCTCCGTAATACTCCCAAATCCATTCTGTGAGTTGTCCGGAATAGGAATGATATCTGGTATAATCCGGGGGGATCACAAGCACTCGCGAGCGCTTACCCAGACTGTCAAGCTCTTTGAATAATAATTCCTTTATTTCAGCTGGTGACATAATTTCAGGCAACAGTAAAATTGGTTTAAATATCTAAATACCGGTATCCCATACCGGCTTCTCCGGCAGATGTCGGTTGAATTCCAAAATCAGCTCATTTTCGTATGCACCGGTATAGGTTCCGTTAAAGAAACGGTCGAGGCCTTCATTATACAGTGCCTCCCAGGAATCTTCTTCATGTCCTGGATTTATGGGAAAAAATAGAACTCCATTATTTTTAGCGGCTTTCATGTCACCAGGGGCATCGCCGATCATTAGAATCCTGTCGTCGCTGTATTTCCCTTTTGCCGCAAGGGCCAGGTGTTCTGTTTTGGTCCCATACTCCTGCCCCGCAATTATCCTAACGAATCCTTCCAGATTATTTTCCTGCCATTCCCGCTCCAGGGCTTCAACCGGAGTTTGGGAAACTACTATTGCATCTGCCATGGGAGTAAGTTTTTCAAGACATTCTCTCACGAATGGGAAAGGAGGGATACCGTAAACCAGGTCTTTAATATCTGCATTAACAGAGAAGGACCAGGCCAATGCCCTGTTGATAATCTCATTATTAGCAGTTTTGGCATATTCGGCTAAAGTAGGATTACCTAGTTTGGTTTCTTTTTTTGTCCACTCTATCAGGGGAGTTAAGTCGGGGATACCGGCGTTTCTGGCTTTTACCTCCGGCCTGAGAGATAATTGGTGCAGGGCCTCAATAAGAGCGATAAATCGATTTGCTCCCCTGGTTTTTGAATACAGGTTTACAAACTCCCATGTCTCGCGGGCATATTTGGATACTTTCTGTAATTCCCAATGTTTTATTGCATTCGGACAGAAACACTCTTTCTGCTTTATTTCCATGGTATCGAAGGCACAGCCATCAGAATCGATGCCGATGAAGAAACCTTTTTCCGGCTTGAGGTCTTTTAATACTTGTTGCAGGTTCATAGTTCAGTTATTCGTTATTTATTCAATATTTTATGGTTGCCATCGACCCAGGGCACAAGGCCGATGAATCATTCTCTGTTTGCCATCGACCCAGGGCACAAGGCCCTGGGCTACGGTCACCTTTTCGTTACCTGTTACTCGTTATTCGTCTTGCGTCTTGTATCTTGAGTCTTGTATCTTGTATCTTGTATCTTGCATCTTGTATCTTGTATCTTGTATCTTGTATCTTGTTTTATCTTTGTCCTTGCGGGATATATTTATCAAGCTTTTGCACCTCAAATATCGGTTTCAGCCTTGCAAATCGCTGTCGCCCATCTATCATAGGTATGCTTACCCAGTCATCTCCAATTAAGGGACGAACATATTTTACGAATTCATCACTCACATCAATACGGTTGGGCAGGATCCACTCTTTGGGAAAGAATCGTTCGCTTAGGGCCACCTTTTCTAATGGTACTTTATCGTAGCGTACATTGTAAATTATTCCCGGTTCACGCAGAATGGTAGCCATCCATCCGTTTCCTTCATTCATAGCAATTTCAACGGCTTTCTGACCAACTATATAGGCCTCTTCAAGATCTACAGTTGATGCATATATCATAGAATGTCTCTGATCGGTTCCCATAACCTGTCCCCGGGCTGAACCCCTGGTTTTGAGACCTTTCTGATTAAGATAGTTCACCACTGTTTGCTGAACACTGTTCTCGCTGGCACCAAATTCAGTATGTCCGAATGAGTCTTTAATCTCGCCTATGTCGCCAACATCAAATCCTTCGCTGATAACAACAATGCATCTTCCATCCTGAACTAATTGATCATTGACTTTGTCGGCCAGTTCTTCCAGGCTCAGGCCCGATTCAGTCAGATAGATCTGCAGAGGCATTTCCCTGTTTGGATCAGCCAGTCGGGCTGCAGCTGGAATAAATCCGATTTTTCTTCCCATGGCTTGCAAAACCAGCACTGGATCGGCCGGGCTGGATCCCGCATTCTCCTCATTGGCATTCTGCACAATATGCGACCAATAACGTGCTACGCTCCCATACCCGGGGGTATGATCAATCAGCTTAAATTCACTGTCGCCCACATCATTATCAATTGTTTTGGGCACTCCAACTGCAACCAGGTCTAATCCTCTCAACCGGGCAAGTTCACTAATTCTATAGGCAGTATGCTGCGAGTCGTTACCCCCGATATAAAAGAAGTATCCAATATTATGTGCTTTGAATATCTCAATTACACGATTGAAATCATCATCTTGACCCTCTTTTAATTTGTATCTGCAAGTTCCTATGGAGCCTGCTGCCGGAGTGGTTCTTAAAAGGCTGATCTCCTCCGGATCCTGAAGCGAAAGATTAAGCAGTTCCTCTTTTAGTACTCCTTCAATTCCATGCCATGCACCGTATACAGTGCCAAAAATATTGGAATACTCACGGCATGTTTCAATAATACCCCTCAGTGAATTGTTTATCACTGGTGATGGGCCACCCGATTGAGCTATGATTACATTTTTTGCCATTGGATTATGAATGATTTATGCAAAGATACAAGCATATTATTGTTTTCCGTGTGCGCACACGGAAAAATCATCAGCATCTATGATATCTCGATTTGCCTGTGTGAATTAAGAAATAGGATATTGTTTTTAATAGTGTAACCTTTAAATACTTGTGCTCCCTCATGTTTTACATGATCGCGGTGAAATCCCACAAGGGTAAGGCCGGCATCTGTTGATTTTTCATTCACCAGGGTCTTGAACTGGATCTCCGGCTGTTCTTCTATCCATTCAAGGTTTTTTTCAGTGATTGGCAGTCGACCGGTAAAGATCAGGTTTTTTATCTGATCTTGCTTTGCGGCTAAATGATCCTTTTTATATAGCTGGAAGATCCTGATATCCGATTTGCGCCA
>JAUVKA010000246.1 GCA_030592205.1 Bacteroidota bacterium
AAACGTATTAGTTCAGCTTCCAGAACTTTGGGCCTTTTGGGAGCGTCGGTATGCATAGTATTTTCACTTTTCTCTTTCCTCGACAACAAAACCCCTTCGCGGGAGCCCTCTCGATACACTGTTACTCCTTTGCATCCACTTTTCCAGGCTTCTTTATACACCTCACCAACCATTTCTTCGGTGGCCTCTTTTGGTAAATTAACCGTTACAGAGATAGAATGATCAATCCACTTCTGAATCTTGCCCTGCATACGCACCTTGGCCAACCAATCAATATCATTAGAAGTTGATTTGTAATAAGGAGTTTTCTTTACCAATTCATTGATCCTCTCTTCGTCATATCCTTTAACCAGCTCAGGATCATAATTGTTTATGGTCAGCCAGTCCATAAATTTATGATGGAAAACATTATATTCTTCCCAGGAATCTCCAACCTCATCTACAAAACTGACTTCAGTATCGGGATCGCCGGGATTAACTTTACGTCGGCGTCGATAAACAGGCTTGAACACGGGCTCGATTCCACTGGTGGTCTGTGTCATAAGACTTGTTGTTCCCGTGGGAGCAATAGTAAGAAGAGCTAAATTCCTTCTACCATATTTTGTCATTTCCTCATACAATTCAGGATCAACTTCACGGATGCGATTCACAAATGGATTTTCCTTTTCCCGCTTTGCATCGTAGATCTTAAAAGAGCCACGCTCCCTGGCCATTGCTACTGAAGACCGATAAGCTTCTATTGCCAAAGTCTTATGAACTTCGATTGCGAAATCAACTGCATTTTCACTACCATACTGTAAATTTAATGCAGCCAGCATATCTCCTTCAGCGGTAATTCCAACACCGGTACGGCGTCCCTCTTCAGCTTTTTTTCCGATATTCTCCCAAAGTTGCAATTCAGTCCGCTTAACTTCATATTCTTCAGGATCGCTTGAGATCTTTGCATGTATAGCATCAATTTTTTCCAGCTCCAGATCGATGATATCATCCATGATCTTTTGAGCCAGATGAACATGTTGCTTGAATTTATCGAAATTAAATTTTGCCTTTTCAGTAAATGGATTCTCTACATAGGAGAAAAGATTGATTGCCAGCAACCTGCAGGAATCATATGGACAAAGGGGTATTTCACCACAAGGATTAGTAGATACGGTTTGGTATCCAAGATCAGCATAACAGTCAGGAACAGACTCTTTGATTATTGTATCCCAAAAAAGTATCCCAGGCTCTGCTGATTTCCAGGCATTATGAACCACTCTATTCCAAAGCTCTTTAGCTTTAATTTCTTTTAAAACTTTTGGCTTGTCAGAATCTATCGGAAACTTTTGAGTAAATTTTTCATTATCAATGACAGCCCTCATAAATTCATCGGTCATTTTCACCGATATATTGGCACCGGTTACCTTGCCTTTTTCTGTTTTGGCATCAATAAAGGCATCAGCATCTGGATGTTTAATGGATATGCTAAGCATCAATGCACCCCGCCTGCCATCCTGTGCTACCTCACGGGTGGAATTGGAGTAACGCTCCATAAATGGAACAACTCCGGTGGATGTTAAGGCTGAGTTTAGAACCGGGCTTGAAGCTGGACGTATATGACTCAAATCATGCCCAACGCCTCCACGCCTTTTCATCAGCTGTACCTGCTCCTGATCTGTTCTCAATATCCCTCCATAAGAATCTGATGGCCCTTCGTTACCAATAACAAAGCAATTCGATAAAGAAGCTATCTGAAAAGGATTGCCAATGCCTGTCATCGGGCCGCCCTGGGGAATGATATATTTGAAATGATCCAGGAGATCAAAAATTTCATCTTCCTTCAATGAATTATCATACCGCTTTTCAATCCGTGCTATTTCCTTAGCCAGTCGGCGGTGCATATCAGAAGGATCTTGCTCGTAAATATGACCATGAGAATCCTTTAGCGCGTATTTATTTACCCAAACAGTGGCCGCCAGCTCGTCACCCTTGAAATACTTTTTTGCAGCCGCCACAGCTTCATCAATGGTGAAAATTTTACGCTCAGCATCAGTTTTCACAGACATTTCTTCGATATACATAGAGCTATTTGAGCTATGAGAAAGTTAGACAAAGGTTTAACAAAAAATAAAGGCTTACTCGCCGGATACCAAAAATAGGTCTCAGAAAAGGATTTATAAAGTCCATTTTATTAACAACAAAAGCGGAAAAAGTATGAGGGTGTTGGAGACCAGATTTTTATCCCGTTAATATCCAATTTATCAACAGGCTTATGTTAAGTTTTTTCCAATAAACGTCTTATTATTAGGCTAGTAGCCCCTTTGCTGTTATCAACATACAACCTACATCCCTTACCAGCATTGAAAAGGGTATTTTTATCTTCCAGCAATAATCGAAGAATACTTTGGAATTCCTCATAGGATTTAACTGAAAAACCTGCCTTACATCTGACCAATTCCACCGCTTCAATATACTTTTGAAAACGAGGACCAAAAATAATGGGTATTCCAAAAACTGCAGGTTCCAGAATATTATGAAGACCGGCACCAAATGCTCCACCAATAACTGCTATTTGCCCATACCTATAGAGCTTCGACAGAAGCCCAATCCTGTCTATTAGCAACACCTTCTTATTCAAGCCAGTAGCCGGATTAGTTAATAGTTGACTGTAAAAAATCAGAGAGCTTCCAAATTGTTTCTGAATTGTTGTCAAGTGCTTAGAACTAACATCATGAGGGGCCAGGATGAGTTTGACATCAGGCAGCTTATTTTCGGAGAAAAAACGATTGAGAAAATTCTCCTCTTTCTGCCATGAACTACCAGCACGAATAATCCTGTTATCACCAACAAAACTATCGATCCCTTCAATGGTATAGTTTTCACTTGCCAAATCAGCCACACGGTCGATACGAGTATCACCAGTAATCATCACTTGATTAACACCATTTTTCTTTAATAATTGTGCGGATGCCTGATCCTGAACAAAAATTCCTGTAAAGCGCTTAAGAATTGAGAGATACCAGTGCCCGTACCACTTGAAAAAAAGTTGATTCGGTCGGAAAACGGCTGAAACTAAATAGAACGGAATCTTGCGATTGGCAAGCTCTTTTAATAAAACCGGCCAGATATCATATTTGATAAGTAGTAAACGATCGGGATTGAACTGGTCGAGAAAGATGCGAACTTCGTTTGTAATATCTCTGGGGAGGTACATCACCCGATCAATACCTGAATAGTTTTTTATCTGCTTATAACCGGAAGGACTATAAAAAGTAAGCAAAATGAAATCATCTGGTTTTTTTGTCTTCCATTCTTTAATAATGGGCAAAGCTTGTTCAAATTCTCCAAGAGAGGATGCATGAAACCAAATAACAGACTGATCGGCTGGGATCTTTTGAAAGGATTCCTTTTGCTGATCATTTCTTCCTTTTACCCACTCCTCCGCCCTGGGATGAATGGGCGCGATCAGGCGTATAAGGAAATAATAAATCCTAATGCTTATTTTATAAAGGAAATACACCTCACTTAAGGGCTTTAGGAATCAATAATAGTGATATGTGCTTGTTTTATTTTTTGTAAAAGGGAATATCCACCCAAAGCGGATACCAAAAAGATAATCCGTTCTTAAACGATCATCCGGTCCCATTATATCAAAATTCCAATCCCGTCGGTTGCGGGTCCAGGCCTGGTGAAACTCAAAACCAACATAGAAATTGACAGGTTCATTGCCATCAAGATGAAAATATCCTATGAATTGAGAAATTCCAAAACCATTTGTCAGATAGTCGTAGCCCTTTTTATAATCACCATTTAAAGATGGAACATCTTCCCCGTCCTGGTGTATCAGGGTTTTATATTCCAAAAAACCTGCAGATCCCAGGATCATAAGACCACTATTAGCATTAGGTCCGATTACCGGAAATAGCTTTCCTCCGCGTAAACCGGCGTAATAGCCCCTTTCATAAAAAGCAGCTTCACCTATCTCACCGTAATTACTTATAAAAATTCCATCCTTGTCGGTAAGATTATCAAAAATCCCGCTTTCCTTGAAATTATTACCGGAAAAAAAACTGAAATCTGCCGACAATATCCAGTTGGATTTGAATTTGAGTATGTAGGAACCACCCACCCCGAGATTCATCCCATACCTCTGAGCAATATCACCTCCCGGAGCGTGGCCACTCACATGAAAAGAAAACATATTCAACAAAAGACTTGAGTCGCTGATACTCTGCGGCTTCGCTGTCCAGGCACAAAGCAATAAGATTAAAATAGAGATTATTTTTCTCATAAGCCGTGATAATTGTTAAAGATATGTATCCCGCAAAGGTAAGCCAAAACTAAATTACATAATCATGTTACAAATTAAATCGACCTGCTGAGTTATCCAAGGTTGAAAATAAATAAAAGTAGAGAGGTAAAATATTGCGCCTCTACTTTTTTCGTTCTTTCTTTACTGTACTGGATAATGGCCGTTTATGAGGAAGATCCTTTTTGTAACGCTTTGGTTTCTACTGGTATCACAGGTGTTTGGGCAGGATTTGATTAACCTCAGGGGAAAAACCATTTTTCTACCTGCCGACAGCATTCACCTGGATACCTTGTCGATTGTTCCTGGAAGCTTGACAATAATGCTCTCAGAAGGGCTTCCTGTTCCCGATACTTTATTCCATATCAACTATCTCAAGTCAATTATTTATCCATCAATATGGCTCAACCGGCAATATGATTCAGTATATGTTAGTTTTCGGGTATTTCCCTTTTCCTGGTTAAATCCAACTCGGCACAAACAAATTGGCTTTAACCGCATTGATCCTATTAAAAGTAGACCAATGCTGGTTTATAGTCCATCAAGCTCCACAGATCCTTTTGCCGGTTCCGAAATTGTGAGCAACGGGAATATTTCCAGAGGCTTAATGGTTGGTAATACCAGAAACCCTTCATTATCTTCCAAGCTCAACTTGCAGCTGAATGGAAGAATCAATAAGGATTTCCTCATTGAAGCAAACCTTAGTGATGCCAACATCCCTATTCAACCTGAGGGAAATACTCAACAAATTCAAGATTTTGATCGTCTTTACTTGCGCGTATATAATCCCCGCAATGAGATTTTGGGGGGAGATTTTGTGCTAAAATCACCTACCGGGTTTTTTATGCACATGAATAAAAAGGTTCAGGGTGCCCGGATTACGTCCCAGGTCATTGACAATAAATCAAAAAAATCAAAAGTAACAAGCAGTCTTAGTGGTGCTGTTGTGAAAGGAAAATATACCCAAAATACAATCCTTGGTTTGGAGGGGAACCAGGGGCCATATCGTTTATTAGGCAAGAATGGAGAGAGCTACATCCAGGTTATTGCAGGAAGCGAAAAAGTATATATTGATGGAATCCTGCTTACTCGAGGTGAGCAAAACGATTATGTTATTGATTACAATACTGCTGAATTAAGATTCACTCCAAAAAACCTCATAACCAAGGATAAGCGGATAAGGATTGAATTTGAATATACCGAACAAAGCTATGCCCGTTTCCTCCTGGCTTTCAATACTGATTGGAAAAGAGAAAAAGGAAATTGGTACATGCATTTTTTCTCAGAGCAGGATGCAAAAAATCAACCTTTATTGCAGGATCTGTCAACAGAACAAAAAAGTCTTCTTGGCAGTATTGGTGATCAAAGTGGAAAAGCCGTGGTTCCAAATTATTTCCCGATGGATTACCGGAATGATCGTGTATTGTATAAATTGATAGACACACTGGTAAATGGAATACGATACGATAGTGTTCTTGTATATTCAATTTCTCCTGACAGTTCAAAATATCAGGCTGGTTTTAGTTTTGTTGGAAGCAACAAAGGTGATTATTCTCCTGCAACCACCTCCGCTAATGGGCAGGTTTACAAATGGTCGGCGCCAGTTGACGGAGTCCGGCAGGGAAGTTATGCTCCCTTTACACGGCTGATCTCCCCCCGAAGCAAACAGATCATTGTACTTGGTGGAAAAGAACAATTGAGCAGTAGGATGGGATTGAGTGTTGAAATGGCAATTACCAAAAACGACCTCAATACCTTTTCAAATCTGGATGATTCAGATAATACTGGCTATGGCCTTACATCAAGGCTAAACCGGGTAGATCCTTTAAGAGTAGATTCAAGCTGGATTCTGACCAGCGAGATAGAATATCGCAGGTCTGGGACCTATTTTGATCCACTCGAACGATTCAGATCTGTTGAATTTGAGCGCGACTGGAACCTGGATGAAGAAACTATGAATGGCAATGAAAATTTCATAAAAACCAAGCTCTTGCTGGAGGGAGAAGATAGTATTAAAGCTGCTTATCA
>JAUVKA010000036.1 GCA_030592205.1 Bacteroidota bacterium
CAAGATGCCATCACGGCGAGGCACAAGGCCCCGCCCTACAATGTGCCCCACCCCGATGGCAATCCATCAACTTGGCCTGTTTATTTCTTCGGTTCCGATACCTCCGGCGAAAAATCATTCGAAGAATTCTTCACCGAGAAAGAAGAACTCGATGAAGATACCTTTGTCAATCTTGGTGTAATTAAAAACTCAATTAAAAGGCCAAAACAAGAGATCGATAAGATATTCGACCAATTAGGGAAGTTATTTGGCACTGATAATGTTACTAAAGCTCAGGTAGTAGGGATATTAAAAGAATATCTTCCTAATTTTGAGCATATTGAAACGGGGAAGGGATTGGATTCGAAAATGTAGATGGAAAAGGTTGCAACAATAATAGATGAACAAACTCCTCTGAAATGGAAAAACTAAGCAATTATCTTACGAAGAAGGCCATAATTCTCATTACGGCTATAATTTTGGCACCAGGCCTTCATTCCCAGGACCTCCATCATTACATGCTCCCCACAAGCGATACCATCAACCATGCCTCTGTAACAGAACATTTTAGATCCCTAAGCTCATCAGTCTATAAACCCATAAAGCAGGAACGTTCATTCAAACAGTTTATCACAGATAAGATCTTCCATGAAAACCTTTTTGTTATTCACAAAGACAATTACTACTTCACGATAGATCCTATTTTTGGTCAGCATCTGGGAAGGGAATTTGTGAGCGGAGAGAAGCTTTGGGAAAACACAAGGGCTTTTAATATTCAGGGTACCCTGATATTAAGACCCAAGATTCAAGATACAAGATACAAGATACAAGATACAAGATACAAGATACAAGATACAAGATACAAGATACAAGAGCAACCTACCCTCTCTTTTTCTACCAGCTATTTCGAATCCCAGTATGCTCATGCTCCTTACCTCGACTCAATAGTTCGTTTCCTGAGGGCTACACCGGGACAGTTGCGCCCTAATGATGCCAGTTATGCGGAGGGATGGATCAGGTATGAGCCGAATAGAATATTTTCCTTTGAGGCCGGTCATGGAAAGAACTTTATTGGCAACGGTTACCGTTCGCTCCTTTTGTCTGATGGAGCTACACCTTATCCATATTTCCGTATTGATACTAAAATTTGGCGTGTTCATTATGTGAACCTGTGGGCTGAGCTACAGGATATAAATTTCAGAAATAGTAATACAGATGGATACCAGAAAAAATATACTGCTCTGCATTATTTAAGTTTTGCAATAACCAATCGGTTCGAAGCAGGCCTTTTCGAAGTGGTTAATTGGCAGGGTCGTGATAGTACTCATCACAGGGGGTTCGACATCAACTATCTGAATCCTGTTATTGTGTATCGTGCGGTGGAGTGGACCATGGGTTCACCGGATAATGTACTGATGGGTGCAAACCTGAATTACCGCTTTGGTAAGGCTACTTATGTTTATGGGCAATTCATTATGGATGAGTTTAGTCTTTCCGAAGTTAAAAGCTGGAGTGATGGTTGGTGGGCTAATAAAATGGGGTGGCAAATTGGAGCAAAAACCTGGATTCCGTTGCAACCCGCAACCCGCAACAGGTATATTTTCCTCCAGACCGAATTTAATGCAGTACGTCCTTATACTTATAGCCACTGGACCTCAAAACAAAATTATGGACACTACAATCAGCCTCTTGCCCACCCATTAGGAGCCAACTTTATGGAATGGGTGAATTTCATACGCTTAAGGTGGGATCGGGTTATAGTTGAAGGTCGCTATTCATGGGCACAATTTGGATCAGACTTCAATGGTTCGAATTACGGACACAATATATTTCTTTCCACTATGGACAGAGTTTCCAACTATGATGTTTTCATTAGCGATGGCCTTCTCAATACCCTCACCTATAAGACGCTGACCACCTCCTATCTGGTCAATTCCGCGTCGAATTTCAACATCTTTTTAAAACTTACCGACCGTCACCAGGTCACCGAGCTGAAAGACAAACATGATCTGATGTTTCAGTTTGGAGTACGCAGTTCTATTAGAAATATTTACTACGATTTTTAGCCTGGGGCACAAGACCAATGATACATTATCTGTTTTCCATCATCCCGGGGACTCCCGATACACTATCGCTATCGGGATTTCGTAAACTCAACAGGCCCCGGGCTACGGGAACCTTTTCGTAACTTTAGGGCCCCTAGTCCATCTGTCCCTTTTTGTTTCTTAATTTGTAATTTTTACCTTTGGGCTTGGTGAATCTGAAAACGAAATATTTTCATAAATATTTTTTTAGCAGTATTCTATTAAATGGGAGTATTTTATCGACCTTGTCATGACCTTTAACCTAATACTGGAATATCTGAACTGGAATATGCTTTTCAGTTTGCTTATTGCAGCTATGATATCAAGAATAGCTATTCCGCCCGTTGTGCGGGTGGCGAGGGCTAAGAAACTGGTTTCTGTACAAAATGGACGTTCAAGTCACCTGGGAACAGTTCCCTACCTGGGAGGAATTCCTATTTTTGCTGCCCTGGCAATAAGTGCCAGCTTATTTGTGAAAGATGACTTAAGTCAGGAATTTCAATATATTTTTCCAGCAATACTGATAATCTTCTTTATTGGTCTGAAAGATGATATTGTAAACATTAGACCCTTAACAAAGTTATACGGACAAATATTGGCCTCATTGTTAGTTATTATCCTGGCTGATGTGAGGATTTCTACACTTCATGGGATTTTGGGAATAGGGGAGCTGAATCTTATTGTCAGTTATTTATTCACCCTGTTGGTATTTGTGGCACTGATAAATGCCTTTAATCTAAGTGATGGAATTGATGGGCTAGCCTCTGGATTGGGAATACAGATATCTTTGATTTTTGGTTTTTGGCTGGCCTTTCTGCAGCACGATGATTATGCGGTTCTGGCCTTTGCTCTGGTTGGTGGACTGATCCCCTTTTACCTGTACAATGTGTTCGGGAAAAAATATAAACTGTTCATGGGTGATACAGGTTCGCTTCTTATTGGCTTGATTTTTTCCATACTTGCTGTAAAGGTACTCGGATGTGAGCTCCCAACTGACAGCATGCTGTATGCTAGTGCTCTGCCGATGCTAGTTGTTTCTGTTATGATTATTTCTATTGCAGATACTATACGGGTTTTTGTTTTCCGGATCAGTAAGGGGAAATCTCCCTTTCATGCTGACAAAAATCATTTTCATCATTACCTTATTGCCTTGGGAATAAACCATTGGAAAGCTTCTACTATTATTATTATTTCTAATACAGCCTTATTTCTTCTGGCGTTTTCTCTTCGAAACATAGGTGATATTAAATTAGGATTTTTGGTTTTTGGGCTGGCCTTTGCGATTACTTTGACTCCGAGAATAATACTTGAGCTTAGGAAGAAAGACTCTACAAGACGCGGGGCACCAAGCCAATGATACATTATATGTTCGCGATTATCCCGAGGCATCCAGATACGCTGACGCTATCGATCGGGATTTCGTAAACTCAACAAGCCCCGGGCTACAAGCCCTCTGCCTTTTGCCTTAATATTCTCTATATTTGTCTGACCAATTATTTTCATCATGAAAAACTTTGCCATCATTGGAGCAGCCGGCTATGTGGCACCACGGCACATGAAGGCGATTAAGGATACGGGAAACAACTTGTCGTGTGCTTTAGACACTAACGATAGTGTGGGAATTCTTGATTCTTACTTTCCGAAAGCCAGTTTTTTTGTGGAGCTTGAGCGATTCGACAGACATCTGAATAAGCTGCGACAAGATGGGAACGGTGTGGATTACATCTCAGTTTGCACACCTAATTACCTGCATGACAGTGAGATAAGGTTTGCCTTGCGTAATCAAACCCATGCCATTTGTGAAAAGCCTATTGTTTTGAATCCATGGAATGTTGATGCTCTGTGTGAATACCAGGATGAGTTTGATACTAACATTTACAATATCTTACAACTACGTTTGCACCCGGATATTATTGGCTTAAAAAAACGTATCGAAGAGGGACCGACGGATAAAGTTTATGATATAGATCTGAACTATATAACTTCCAGAGGAAACTGGTACTTTACTTCCTGGAAGGCCGACCTGTTAAAATCAGGGGGGATAGCAACAAATATCGGAGTGCATTTTTATGACATGCTCACCTGGATTTTTGGTCCGGTTAGTAAAAATATTGTACACATCCATAAACACAATAAAGCGGCCGGTTTCCTTCAGCTGAAAAATGCCAGGGTTCGTTGGTTTCTCAGTGTAGATAATAATGATATTCCCGAGGAGATTAGTGTAAAAGGCCAGAGAACATTTCGTTCCATAAAGGTTGAAGGGGAAGAAATAGAATTTAGTAATGGGTTTACTGATCTTCATACCCGTTCATACGAAGAAATTCTGGCCGGCAGGGGATTTTCGGTAAGCGAATCGAAGGCCAATATCGAAATTGTTCATGGCATAAGAATCGCAAAGCCCATTGGTTTGAAAGGAGATTACCATCCCTACCTGAAGAAGATAGAAGTTGGAGATCCTGAGATAACAGCCAGAGATTATTGGTTTAATCATGACTGCTAGAAGAAAGACCCCGGATCAAGTCCGGGGCAGGCTCCAGACGGAAGACGGAAGATGAAGGATGCTGGAGCGAAGCGACAGTCCCGGCTTGACGGGATAGAATGCTGGAACGAAGCGAAAATCCCGGCTTGACGGGATCGGTTGTCGGATGAAGTTTCCTTTTTCTATCTTTGCGGAATGTTGCTTTTTAGAAAAAGAATTAAAGGTTTAGAGGATTTCTCTGCCCTTGGTGTGGATTTTCATAATCATGTAATTCCCGGAATTGATGATGGTTCGCATTCACTTGAGGAATCGTTGAAAATGCTGAAGCTTTGGGTGGAGCTGGGCTTTAAAAAAGTGATTGCCTCACCTCATGTGATCACAGCTCTATACCCAAATACCAAAGATATCATACTGGGACAGATGCATCATTTGCAGGAAGTTATCCGTGAAAATAACTTGCCGATTGTATTTGAGGCAACAGCAGAATATCATCTTGATTTTGAGTTTCGTGAGCGATTGGAGAAAGGGGAACTCATTCCCTTTGGCAAAAGTAATTACATCCTGGTGGAGCTGCCCTTTCAACAACCTGCTTTTCCAATCGAGGAAATCCTTTTCGCTATCCAAACGGCTGGATATAATCCTATTCTGGCCCATCCTGAACGCTACCTTTATCTTGATGCAAATTTCAAAAGGTTTTATGACCTGAAAGACCGCGGATTATTATTCCAGCTTAACATGAATTCCCTCACAGGAATTTATGGAATCCCGGTTAAAAAAATTGCACAAAAGCTTATAAAAAATAATTTAATTGATTTTGCCTGTTCGGATGCCCACCACTGCAACCATTTGCATGAATTAAAAAACCTGTATCGTAATTCACACTTTAACAGTCTGATGAATAGTGGATTATTGCGAAATCGCGAGTTGTTATAGTGTGTTGGCCAGGTTATTAAGTATTCCCCCATAAAATACCCGTCTTCTTAGCTGGGCGCCAAAAAGACGGGCAAATCAAGAACCACCTTACAGATTAGATAGCATAAAACAACTATCTCCACATAGGTACGTGGATCGCTAAGTTAGTTATTAATCAAATAGTTTCCAAATTCGGACAGCGTATTTTCCTGACTCTATCCACAAAATGTGCAGCAGTTAATATATAAAATCGGCTTGCTAAATCTTTCTATATTTGTTCAGTCTGAATAATATGTGAAAGGCTTAAAAACAAATCAGACTATTGAAAATAAAAGCATCAAAAAATGTCGATCAAGGTTCAGAATATAAGTAAGAATTACGGAAAGCAGAAAGCTCTGGATGATGTGTCCTTTACTATCAATACCGGAGAAGTAGTGGGTTTTATTGGTCCTAATGGGGCTGGAAAATCTACTATGATGAAAATTATTACCGGTTTCATCCCTCAAACGGAGGGAACTGTAATGGTTAATGATCTGAATACTCTTGAGCATTCTCTGGAGATCCGAAAACGAATAGGTTATCTGCCGGAAAATAATCCTCTTTATTTAGATATGTATGTGAAGGAATATCTCAAGATGGTGGGAGAGATCTATCGTAGGGCAGGAGGGCAAGAGGGCAGGAAGGCAAAAGGATTAGATAAGAGGGTGGACGAGATGATTGATCTGGTTGGCTTGGATTTGGAGAAGCATAAGAAAATCGGGGCACTTTCGAAGGGCTTCCGGCAGCGTGTTGGTTTGGCCCAGGCTTTGATCCATGATCCGGATGTTCTGATCCTGGATGAGCCTACCTCAGGCTTGGATCCAAACCAGATAGTGGGGATAAGGGATTTTATAGCTGAGCTTGGTAAGGATAAAACAATTATGTTATCAACCCATATCATGCAGGAGGTGCAGGCTATCTGTGATAGGGTGATTATCATCAATCTGGGACGTGTAGTGGCTGATGATCCTACAGAAAAGATACAAAGCCAGAACCTGGATGCCTTCCAGACCATTGAGATGGAATTCGAACAGGTGATCAGCGGAAACTCTCTTAAGCAGATTCATGGTGTTGTTAAGGTGAAAAAAATCGACAGCAAACATTTCTTGCTTGAAGGCAAGCCAAATCGTGATATACGCTCTGATATTTTCCAGTGGGCAGTGAAAAATAAAGTCACAGTCCTGAAACTGGCCAAGAGGGAAAAGAGCCTTGAAGAAGTTTTCCAGGAATTAACAAAATAGGGAAATAGGGAAATATGCATCGAAGAAAAACAAGATCCGTGAATATCGGCGGAGTGCCACTGGGAAGTGAACACCCCGTCCGCGTGCAGTCAATGACCAACCTGCCTACATCAGATATCGATGGACAGGTGGAGCAGATCAGGCGTATCGTGGATGCTGGAGGGGAGTATGTGCGAATCACCGTGCCTACGATGAAGGATGTGGAGTATTTCGCGGAGATAAAAAGGAGAATAAGGGAAGAAAAGGGGACGAGTGAAGGCTCAAGGCTCAAGGCTCAAGGCTCAGGGTACGATGTGCCTTTAATTGCTGATGTGCATTTTTCGCCGAAGATCGCTATTGCGGCCGCGAAAGTGGCAGATAAGGTGAGAATCAATCCGGGGAACTTTGTTAAGGTGCAGGATACAGACACTGGAAGCTCGCCACTGGATCCCCGCTTTCGCGGGAGCCTGCCCCGGACTAGATCCGGGGATGACACTCATGCTGACGAAAATAATAAGGTCCCTGAGCCTGTCGAAGGGCAACCTGCAACCCGTAACCTGCAACCCGTAACCTGGAACCTGGAACCTGCAACTTTTCCCCCTGAGCTTCATGAAGCGATGCTTCCACTGCTTAACACCTGCAAGGAGTATGGAACGGCTTTGAGGATTGGCACTAATCATGGTTCTCTTTCTGAGCGCATTATGGAGCAATATGGAGATACCCCTCTGGGAATGGTGGAGGCAACGCTTGAGGCAGTAAGAGTTTGTATGAGGGAGGATTTTCATGATATCGTACTATCTCTGAAATCATCCAATGTAAGAGTGATGATAGAAGCTACACGCTTATTGGTTCAGAAGATGGAAGAAGAAAGCATGGATTATCCTCTTCACCTTGGAGTGACAGAGGCGGGCGATGGAGAGGATGGCAGGATCAAATCAGCTATCGGTATTGGCTCACTTCTGGCTGATGGTTTAGGTGATACTATTAGGGTGTCGCTAACGGAAGAACCTGAGAATGAGATTCCTGTGGCATACCATATCTTGCAGGCCTCACGGGCAAGAATAACAAAAACCGATTATATTGCCTGTCCGGGTTGCGGTCGTACAACATTCAAACTGCAGGAAGGATTATCGAAAGTTCGGGAAGCCACAAAGCATCTTACCGGTCTGAAGATCGCTGTGATGGGTTGCATCGTGAACGGTCCGGGCGAAATGGCAGACGCTGATTACGGATATGTTGGTGCCGGACCTGGACTGGTAAGTCTGTACAAGGGAAAAGAGTTGGTTAAGAAGAACATACCCGAAGATCAGGCGATTGAGGAATTGTTGAAGATAATAGGGCACAAGGCCCTGGGATGATGGCGTATTACTACAGATAGTATAGAAAATGATCAAAAGAACCACAATATTACTTGCTCTACTACTGATGGCAGCAAGCACCCAGGCCCAATTCCGCAAGGAACGAAGTACATGGGGACAGGTGGGTCTGGGAACAGCAGAAGTACTGGGGTCGGAGGCAATCACCAGTATGGGATTGTATCTCTCACCCCGGGAGTTCAGCAACTGGGAGGATAAATTCTGGTTGTTCTGGGGAGAGAATCTCCACCGGGCTTATACCACACCACCAGTTTGGGACAGCGATGGCTGGGTTGTGAACTATATTGGTCACCCCCTTCAGGGGAGCCTTGCTTTTAATGCTTTACGGAGTCAGGGTGCTGATTTCTGGACCTCCAGCGCTTTTACCCTGGGACATACACTTTTGTGGGAGTATTTCCTCGAGGCTATCAATGAGCAGCCTTCAATAAACGATCTGATAGTTACGCCAGTGGCAGGTGTGATGATGGGTGAAATGGTAAATATTATGACCAAGCATTTTCGCAAAGGGGGCTTTACTACAGGTGAGAAAATACTGGTTACCATTCTCAATCCTTTTTATGCGTTGAACCAGGGATTTAAAACCAAAGAACCTCCCAGGCTATGATTAAAAATCTTATTTTCGATCTGGGTGGAGTACTTCTTAATATCGATTTTAAAAAAACCTATGATGCTTTTTATGCTTTGGGTATTTATAGGGCAAACGAACTGAATAACCATCCAGAGGTGTTGGAGCTATTCATGGCTCTGGAGGTAGGTGAATATAGTGTGAATGCATTCAGAGACAAATTCAGGCTCCTGACCGGTTATTCCGACAGTGATGAAAAACTCGACGATGCTTTTAATGCACTGCTGATGGATTTTCCCCCTGAAAGGATCGCCAGAGTGCAGGAACTGGCAACGAAATACAATACTTATATTCTGAGTAATACCAATGCGATTCATTGCAAACATTACAACCAGATGCTGAATGATGATCTGGGAATTAAGGATCTCAACCACCTGGTTGATAAGGCTTACTATTCCCACGAGCTGGGAGTAAAAAAACCGGATTATGAAATTTACGGGCGAATGATTGAGCTTTCAGGAATACTGCCCGGCGAAAGTCTTTTTATCGACGATAGGGAGGAGAACCTCAAGGCGGCACGGAAGCTGGGTTTTGATGTGATGTTGGTGGATGAGGAGCATACGATTTTAGAGGTCCTGGCGGACCTCTAAATAGGGCACAAGGCAAAAGTAGGTTCAAAGAAATAAGTATAAAGAAATAAGTAGAGACGCATAATTGCGTCTTTATGATGGAAGTTCCGACAAAAGAACGGAATGGATCCCGTAGCCCGGGGCCTGGTGCCCCGGGATTGACCGAAGATCAAAATAATGAAAATTAACGAAACAACACATACCTCCATCTGGTACGATAAAGATCAAAACAAAATCTTCTACATCGACCAGACCCTCCTTCCCTGGGAGCTGAAAATCCGGGAGCTGGGCAGTCTTGATGATACTGTTAGGGCGGTAAGGAATATGGAAGTAAGGGGAGCGCCTCTTATTGGGGTTACAGCGGCATTTGGGATGTGGCTGGCTGCTGTAGGTGGCCATAATATCGAGGATGCTGCCAGAATGCTGCTTGCCACCAGGCCTACAGCTGTGAATCTGCAATGGGCTGTAAACAAGATGCTTGAGGATTTTCATTCTCGTGGTTTGTCGGCGGATTCCAGAGTATCGGAAAAGCACAAGATCAAAATAAAAACCCTTAATGCAGCTCTTGAAATAAGAGATTTGGAAATTTCATGTAGCAAAAGCATCGGCGAAAACGGGCTTCATCTTATTGAGAATCTTGCCAAAAAGAAGAATGGTAAGCCGGTGAATATTCTTACCCATTGCAATGCCGGATGGCTGGCATGTGTGGAGTGGGGAACGGCTACTGCTCCAATTTATATGGCGCACGACAAGGGGATTCCTGTTCATGTGTGGGTGGATGAAACGCGGCCCAGGAACCAGGGGGCAAAACTGACGGCTTTTGAGTTGGGCGCTCACGGGGTGCCATACACACTTATTCCAGACAATACGGGCGGGCATTTGATGCAGGAAGGCATGGTTGATATGGTGATCGTAGGATGCGATAGGGTGGCGGCTAATGGGGATGTGGCGAATAAGATCGGTACATACCTGAAGGCACTGGCTGCTAAGGATAATAATATCCCTTTTTACGTTGCCATGCCCTATTCCAGCTATGATCCGGATACTCCCACCGGGAAGGATATCCCTATAGAAGAGAGAGATCCTGATGAAGTGAGGATTGTGGATGGGGAGCGGTTAACAGGAAACGGGGAGCAGGGAACGGTTAACGGGGATCGGTTAACAGGGAACGGGGAACGGGGATCGCTTATCGGTGTAGCGATTGTTCCCGAAGGTACCCCGGTTGCCAATTATGGTTTTGATATTACCCCGGCCCGGCTAGTAAGCGGATATATTACCGAGAAAGGATTACGTAGAGACGCATCGTGATGCGTCTCTCGATGGAAGTTCCGATAATGTCCCTCTTACATCACAATATCATAAAAATCTTCCTCAAGTGATTTCCCAGGAGCCTCGGTAATCCGTCCGATTTCTTTATCCTTTCGGTAAAAGATGAATGTAGGGACTTTATCAATATTGTACTCTTCCAAAGATACATCCCTCCCACTTTTCTGACCATCTACACAAATTACTTTTATTGATTTGCACTTCCCGCCTGCTTCGTCTAAAATCTTATAAAACCTCGGTACCTGTTCCTGGCAGTCGGGACACCAGGTGGCTATAACCATCACGATGCTCAAATTCTTTTTATGTTTTCGCAGTTTTTTTACAAATTTCTGCTGAGGTTCATAATCCTTGTATTCCAGGTCGAAAAATTCGCCAAACTCCCCTTCCTGCAGACCTTCACGATCGCAAAAACCGATAAGGATCTCTTTATTGAATCGTTCATCAATGATTTTCCTGTTCATCTCCTGGGCTTGAATTGAAAAGCCGGCAAGTAATGAAAAAATTATTAAACAGATGGTTGTTTTCATGTATCTGAATTTTATTTAGCCTGGTTTATAGCAGAGATATGAATTACAATATGGTCATTTTTTACGCTTAAATATATCTTTTAATTTTCTGAATAAGCCTTTCTTTTCTTCTGTGTCTTCCTTCTTTATTTCCCTTTTCTTAAGCTTCCGTGTTTTGGTGGTATCCGATTTCAACAATCCATCAAAAATCTTTTCAAACAAACCGGGATTTGGATCTTCCAGGGAGTATGCCGGACAATCCATGCGGGCAGCCAGTTCGTCGGACAAGGGAGGAAACTGGGCCAATGCAATGGACCGGTATACCGGATCTTTTTCAAGTTCTTGCATAAAACGAGCAAAAATTGGCAGAGCGGTATGTGCTCCCTGTCCTAATCCCGTGGTGCGGAAATGGATGGAAGGATTGTCAGCACCTACCCAGGCTCCTGCAACCAGTGATGGATTATAACCTATGAACCATCCATCGGCATTATTCTGGGTTGTTCCGGTTTTCCCTGCCAGGTCTCCTTTAAGTCCGTAAACAGATCGCAAATCCCGTCCGGTTCCAGCTTCAACTACGCCTTTCATTATCTCCACCATTACCCGGGCTGTTTCCGGATTCAATGCCGGGGCGGGAGCTTCAGCCTGTTCAGCCTCCCACAACAGATTACCCTGCCAGTCCTGGATACGTAAAAGGCTCACGGGTTCAGACGGCCGGCCCAGGTTGGCAAAAGTAGAATAAGCCCTTACCATTTCGAGCAAACTAAGACTAGCTGTTCCCAGAGCAATGGATGGGACCTCAGGGATTGGTGATTTAATACCCATTTTAACGGCCTGTTCTATCACCGGCTGAATACCGGTCTGGTGAATCAGTTCCGCAGAAATTGTGTTGACCGAATTGATCAATCCACCTTTAATGGAATACCATCCCTCATGCATCCCATTGGAATTTTCAGGAGCCCAGTTCTGGTAATCGGAAAAAGTCCGGACCTCATTGGAGATGTATTCGCAGGGGTCAATCCCCAATTGCAATGCAGTAGCGTACAAAATAGGTTTAAAGGTAGAGCCAACCTGCCGGTTCGCCGTAATATGGTCGAACCGGAAGAATTCGAAATTTCGTCCTCCTACCCAGGCTAGTATATGCCCATTAGCAGGATCTATTGCCAAAAAGCCTGCCTGTAGGGTTTTCAGGCTTTGCTTGATTGAATCCAGAGGTGATATCGATTTTACTGTTCCTTTACCGCTCTCCCAGTCAAAAACAGTTGTTTCCACAGGCTGCCTCATTGCATTCAGAGCTTCTTCAGAGCTTTTGCCACTTCCAGTCAAGGCTTTATATGTTGGCGAGGAAGTTACCTCCGACCGTAGGGCATCCGGACTTCCTATCCAGGGATCCCTGCCGGACCATTGGTTTTCAAATTCTTTCTGTAGTTGGATTAACCTCCTACTAACTGCCTGCCTGGCGTATTCCTGCATGCTTGAATCAAGGCCTGTGGTAATGATCAACCCGTCGGTGTAAAGGTTATATTCATCTGGGTAATTATCCTTCAGGATTTGCTGAACTTTCGGTCTGATGTGTTCCATGAAATATGGAGCGGGGCCATTGTTGTAATCCAGCCTTTTATAGTTAAGGCTTATTGGAGTCGATTTAAACTTTACTGCTTCTTCATCACTGATAAATCCCTGATTTGCCATACGATCCAGTACAATATTTCTGCGCTCCAATGCTTTGTCAGGATTTACTCGCGGGTTGTAAGCCGTATTGGCAGCAAGCATACCCACAAGGCTTGCTGCTTGTGGTGGATTCAGGGTGGAAGAGGGCTGGCCGAAAAACTGCTGTGCGGCAACCTCAATGCCGAATACGTTATCGCCAAAGGGTACAGTGTTCAGGTACAATGCCAGCACTTCTTTTTTTGTATAAACTTTTTCGATCCGGGATGAAATAAAAATCTCACGCACCTTATTTACAGGCAGAGTAAATTTTCCATACTCAGCACGTGGATACAGATTCCTGGCCAGTTGCTGGCTAATTGTGCTGCCACCTCCCTGGGAGCGGTTGCCCAGGATAATGGACTTGACAAAAACTCTTCCCAGGCTTACCAAATCCAGTCCCTTATGCTTGAAAAACCGGCTGTCTTCCGTGGCCACCAGCGCATTTTTTACATGAGGGGACATTAAATTATGGTCGATGGTCATTCGGTTTTGCAGAAAGTATTTCCCGATCAGCTTTCCATCATGTGAGTGTACCAAGCTGGCAGAATGGTTTCTTACCCTGCTTAATTCAGATTTATCGGGGATCGGACCAAAAATTCCCAGGTATACAGAAAGGATGAAAAAAGAAACAATAATAACCAAAACCAGGCCTGCCTTAAAAGAAAATATAATTCTCCTTTTGGTCTTGGAGGCCCTCTTTTTGCGGGCTGATCTTTTCGATGTGCCTTTATTCCTGCTCATGCTAATCCTCAATGCTCAGTCAAAAATAATCTATTTACTAACGATTCAGGACTCTTATCGAATAACTATTTCTGGAGGACGTATGATCAGCAGGAAATTGATTGGATTGAAGAACGGGGCGGGGAGCTGTTTGGATATGAGTTTAAGTGGAGGGATTCAAAGCTTAAGGCTCCATCTCAATGAAAAGATGCCTATTCTGATTCTCATTTTGAAATGATTACTTCATCCAATTTCGAAAGCTGGATTACGTAGAGACTGCATCATTCTGTTTTAATAAACTTGATTCTTTCGAAGTGGTCTCCGTCGCTAAAAATCAGAATATAAATTCCTTTTGACAGGGATTTAATATTCAATTCTTCCCTGCTTTTTTTAAGATATGTTGTTTGGATTATTCTTCCATTCATATCCATTATTTGAAGCCTGGAATTGGAGTTGGGGATAGTGTGCATCAGGATGTTTAAATGGTCGAAAGGGTAATCCTTTGAAATTTTCGCCCATGTTTCCGGGAGGTAGTATGCCAGGGGCCCTTTAAAGTTTTGTGAATTCAGAAAGAGGGTCCAGGATCGTTCACCATATTTTGATGGGGCCTGGGATGTGTAACTGCCGATGTATCCGTGAAGGCCCTGGCTATGGACAGGTAAATGGAAGAAATTCAGGATAAGAATGAAGACTATAAAACCCTTTCGGGTAGATTTTTTGCTCATAAAACAGACTATTTTCTTAACTCCATATATCGGTGGCTTTGTCAATTAGAAAGTTTTTGATTTCATCATCCATAACTGGTGTTACAAGAAATTCCACTGGTTCAGAGTAGTCGATGTCTTTATGGAATGCCAGTTGCTGCCGAAATAACTTTTCCGAAAATTGCTGGTCGAAAATTTTCTTTGCTTCCCGTGATATTTCTTCAATAGTATAATAATGATGGATGATAAAATATAGATCAACGTAATCTTTCCACTTCGCTCTCCGCCCAAGAGCAAAGGCTTTCATCGCTGCGAGCGACAACAAGGTTGGAATTGTAATGAAGGAATCAATTTTAACCGGATGTAAGATAAGGAAAGGGTAACTGAAAAAAGTAATTTTCACATTGTTGATTAGCAGGTGTAGTTGGTCGAAATCTTCGAAAATGGGTATTTGTTTAAATGGAATTTGCGCTAATTTTCCTTTAATTCTGATCTTATTCAGTTTAGTATAGGTAAATAAATCGAAGTCGATAGAACGACGATGGCCCAAATGCAAAGCGATAGCTGTACCACCGACCATATAAAATGATCGCCTAAAACTGCTAATAAAAGGTAACAATTCAACTTGCGTGTCACTCAGTACATTAGTG
>JAUVKA010000129.1 GCA_030592205.1 Bacteroidota bacterium
GGGCAAAATCGATTTAATTAATACAGGATTACTGAGTGTAATAAAGAAACCGGTTACCATAAGAGAAAAACTGCCTATTGAAACAGCCAGCCCCCTGATTCGGGTTGGGAAAATTTCACTAATAATTACCCAGACAATCGGGCCGAATGAGAATGCAAAACTCGCCACATAAAACAGTAATGGTATAATAATCAGTTTTGAGCCTATCGCAAAAAGGATTCCAACTCCCGATAATGAAACAAAAGCCCCAATTACCCCAATCAGAAGCAGCTTTCGTCTTCCAAATCTTTCTATATAAAAAATGGCAACAAAGGTAAAAATGGTGTTTACCAGCCCTACCAGTACCGCCCCTAAAAAAGAACTTTCCACATTATTCATTGCCTCGTTCAGAATATTGGGGGCAAAATACATTATCGCGGCAATTCCACTTAGATGGGCAAACATAGGGAGCATTACTCCAATTAAAAGAGGTATACGAAGATAAGGTTGAAGCAATTCCCTGAACCCTCCCGTTTTTACCTGCATCATTTCATTAATTTCAAGCATCTGCAGTTCAGCCTGTTCTACCCCGCTGGTCTTAATTATGATTTTCATGGCTTCATCCGTTCTGCCTTTTGACACCAGCCATCTCGGACTTTCAGGAGTATAAATAAGCAGTATTAAAAAGAGGATTGCTATTGGGATCTCTGTCCCGAACATCCCACGCCATAATTCCTCCACAAACAACCAGTTCAATATTCCGGAAGCCTTATCAGTAATAAGCCCTGCAGCATCACCAGCCTGACTCAATACAATCCAATCCATCAAAAAAGCCAGAAGGATTCCAAGAGTAATTGAAAGCTGATATATTGAGACAAACCTTCCGCGGTTTTTTGGGAGAGTTAATTCTGATATATAAACCGGGGCAACCACCGAGGTAATTCCCACTCCGACACCACCAATCACACGAAAGATAATCAAGCTGTTAAATGCGAAATCAGCATTTGCCGTCAACCATATCGCCTGATCTGGTTCACCCAAAAATTGCGGTGTTAACATTGAACCGATGGCCGAAATAGTCAGGGCAGATGCGGCCACAATTAATGCCTTTTTCCGGCCAAAACGATCGGTGATAGTCCCTGAAATCACACAGCCGGCAATGGTACCCAGCAAAGCCGAGGAAACAACCCAGCCCAGCATCGCTTCTGATAGCTGGAAATGGGTTTGAAGAAATGAATTACAACCTGATATGATAGCTGTATCATATCCAAACAGGAATCCCCCTATTGATGCCACAAAACTAATCGCTATCAAGTAAAATGATGTCTTCTTTCTCATCCAACCATATCTAAATAACTTAATACTTGAAACTTATCACTTCAATTTATAATTGATAATTAACAATTTATAATTCATATCTCCCATACTCCTCCACAAGCTCCATCACCCTTTTCACCCTGCTTTCCAGTCCATCAGGGGGAACCTGATCGGCAACACCTAAAACATAACGAGGCTCTTTTACCATAATACTAATCACTTGTTTTACATGTCGTTCAAATTCTTCATCGCTGGTATTTGGAGTAAAATACACTCCCGGGATTCCACCCCAAAGAATACTTTTTGAGTCACCAACAAAATCAGACAACTCTTCAATTTTAAGGTCGCCCACCGGATCAGGAGTTAATGCTTCAAGAACGCTAAAACCCACAGAGGCCTCCTGCTTCAATAATCCTCTTAGTGTTCCATCAATATGAATAAAAGAGTATTTACCTGCTTCCCGGATTTTTGTGGTCCATTCTTCCTGATAAGCCCGCATATACTTCTCGAAAAAGTCGGGACCTACCATTTCTGAAGAGAGGTTCTCCGGAATCATCAAAACTTCAGCCGGACTATCAACCGCTATCTGGGCAGCCTGATCAAAAGCCTTTTTCATTACGTCTAATAGTTCCTGCAATTCCCCGGGTACCATCATGGCAATCATTGTCAAGGACATAATACCGGCTTCCAGGGCCAGAAGATGCATAAAGGGGCTTTTGGGCAAATAACAAAGCACAACGCCCTGATCACCAACCTGCTGTTTACGCTTAATCGCATAATCATAATCAGGCTCAAAGCGGGTATTTTGATAAATGTGCTTCATTATTGGCAAATCGGCTTCCGATTTCAGGAAATGCTCAACAGGTCCTTCTGAAAAGGATGAAGGAATATATTCCCAGCACTCTCTAACTGAACCGAGATGGGTCTTTATCTTCTTGTACTTTCTATGGCCCTCATTCCACTCAATTACCTCGCAATTATCGAAAAATTGCTTGTATGGAAAATATCCCTGCAGATAAAAACCTACCCCTAAATCACGATGCCACTGGATATAGTCATCCGACTGAATAAAACCCTCTGGTTTCTGACCCGTTTTGATAAGATAATATGCCCAGTAATCCATATCTCCGGCCCATGGCAGCTGATCGGGTTGCTCTCCTCTAAGTATTGCAAGAATTCTTTCTCTTGGAGTCATTTAGATTAACAATTTGGCGAACCAAGATAAGATCTATTATGATGAAAAATGCAATCCGCCACAGAAAAGGCGCAGAATATGGTACTTTTATAAATGATGCCAGGTAGAATAGGAATAGGCAATATTAAAAGTTTAAACAACAGATTCTAAAGGATAAAACATGAAAAATATAACAATTATTGGAGCAGGATTGATGGCGAAACCCATGGTCAATTATTTTTTGAATCAAAATGGATACAGGGTTACTCTGGTTGATCAGATTTTGGAGAAAGCTATTGAAATAAAGGCAAACAGACCGGAATGTACAGCCATGGAATGGAGCAATAACAATACTGAGCAATTGAAGAATTGAAAAAATTTGGATTTGAGTTCTCAACAAAAAGAATTGAACTGAATTAGAAGAATATGATATTATAAGAAGCCAATTTGCTTCTGCAACCAACAAAACAACCTACATCCTTACAACAATGATCATCAGTGTAAGTCGTAGAACAGATATCCCCGCTTTTTATACTGACTGGTTTTTTAACCGGCTAAAAGAAGGTTTTGTTTATATCCGTAATCCTTATAATAAAAATCAAATAAAGAAAATTTCCTTATTGCCTGAGGATGTTGATTGCTTTGTTTTCTGGTCGAAAAACCCTGAAGCTTTTTTGGAGCATCTTTCAGAATTGGAAAAGTATAATTACTATTTTCAATTTACTCTTACTCCTTATGGGAAAGACCTTGAGCCATTGGTGCCAAATAAAAAAGACATCTCTGATACCTTTATAAGTTTATCTTCCCGAATAGGGAAAGAAAAGGTCATCTGGAGATATGATCCTATACTGATAAACAACAAATACACTTTCCGGTATCATTTGAAGTACTTTGATTTCTTTGCCAGATCCATTAGCCCCCATACGGAAAAATGCGTTATCAGTTTCATTGATCTGTATAATAAAAGCGAGAGAAATTTAAAAGGTTCCTATGTCAGGGAACTTACACTAGAGGAGATGATCAATATATCAAAAGAGTTCAAGATGATTGCCGATAAATATGGCTTTGAAATTGTGAGCTGTGCTGAAAGTATTGACATGGATTCTTTAGGGATAGGCCACAATAGGTGTATTGATAATGTGCTGATTGAACGCATTTCATGTAAAGAACTAAATTACATAAAGGATAAATATCAAAGAGATGACTGCGGATGTGTGGAAAGTATCGATATCGGCACATACAATAGCTGCCTGCACGGCTGTCGGTATTGTTATGCAAACTTCAACAGCAGGGTGGCGGGTGATAATTATGAAAAGCACCTGAAGGAGTCGCCATTTTTGATTGGGATTTAAAGGCATAAGTCTTGGTTATCCGTTCCCAACCGGTAAATGCGGATAAACAAGCGGCGGTGCATTCAGCCAGCTTGAAATTGATTCCGGGGCAGGTGATTCAGGGCCCGAACGCCATATAGCCAGCCTGATATCATGCAGGCCCTGGTCCATATATTCCGGTGAAGGTCCGGATAGATGACCGCCTGATGATTCAGAATGGTTAGGAAGTTTGTATTCATGCCAATGGCAATATGCAGCACTCCTTAAAACCGACAGGCGAAGTTCACCGGAAACAAAGTCGTATCCATGTAGACCATTATGTGCAATATTGATACCACCGGGCTTCCGGTTTATAGTCGATAAGGAACTGCCTGTCCCAGCCTCCTCTTTTGACAGATGCATCCATGTGCCATGGCAATGCTCCTGCCCGTCCGCCTTTCTGCTGATCGTGCCTCCCGGTATCTCGCACAGACAGCTGTCCAACCCAGTATCAACCGGTATAACCAATTTAAGGCGTTGATGCTCTCCGTGCCAGTTAACAAGGATTCGGTACTCCGTTACCGGCCATCCGGCGTAGCTAATCTGTCGCAGTATAATACTACTCCCGTGCAGGATCAGCTCCGACTCCTGGATAGTCCGGATATTCCCCTGGGCGATAACCCTTTTTGAATCAGCAAGCTCCATAAACTCACCAACAGATTCATTCCATTTCCATGTATCAGTACCCCAGGAGTCGGCCGTGTCCTTTACCACCCTGAATTTAACCCCAAAATCGCCGGTTAAATATAACATGGCTGATTTATCCAGGTCCTCAACAGACTCTGGATTAAGACCATAATGATGAACACCTTTATTAAGTTTATCGGCCATGAACACCACTTTTCGCCTCCAGCGGTGAAAGGGTAAAAGGGCGTCGGGTTGCTCTTCCTGACTGGGGATAATTTTCCCTTTCCGGTCGCTCAAAACCAGTACTTTCTCTTCATCCCAGAAAGGTCGGTGATCAGCCATGCATTCAAATTCTACAGGGAATTTCGACAAGCCCTCCAGGGAATTATAAAGGCTAACAGGTATGTGAGCTCTTAGTTTTTTGGATGATCTGTTTATCCGGCTTAAAATATCCATATTGATCTCCCTGATATTCTCCATTGCCCTGCCATACAACTCCATAGCGTCCTCTTCAGCAATCCGGGTGCAGGATCCGGTAAGGATATCATGAAAATCATTGAAGAGAATATCTTTCCAGATTTGGTCCACCTTTTTAGACCTTAAGCCAGCACTTTCCTCATCTTCACCCCCGGGATGATGCCTCTCAAGTTCTTCCATCTGCACAACTGCTGAGCTTGCCTGAACAGCTTTTCTCTTCAGACGGGCCATGGAAGTGTACGTGCCTGTAAAGATTCTCTGTACCTCTCCTTTATAGACCGGAGCATCAGCAATAACAGGACTGATAGATTCAAAAAAGTGATCTGTAGTGCTGTGAAAAATATCCACATCCCTTTCTTCTCTTATCATTTCCTCGATAATAGCCAGATCCTCGCGGGTAGCACCACCACCGTGGTTTCCCAGTCCCCAGAAAACAGCCGTATCCCTGTTCTGATTTCGTGCAATTTCAACTCCTTTCTGTATATGCTGTTTGATATTATTCCTTTCCGTATGGTAAAATCCAACCTCGATCCTGTGGGCCGGGATCCTTGTTCCATCTGAGCCTTCCCAGATATAAATACTGGCCGGCAGGTCCAGAACCTCTTTGTCAGGCCTCATATGAACATAAAACTCATATCCATGGTCCCTGAGCAGCCGGGGCAGTCCTGATGAATGACCAAATGAATCGAAATTATAAGCTACTTTTGGCTCCACCCCAAATTGCTCCCTGAAAAACTTTTTGCCTTCCAGAATATGCCTTACGATGTTCTCAGTAGGAGGCAGGTTAACATCAGGCTGCAGGTACCACCCACCTGCAATAAACCACCTGCCTTTTGAAACCAGTTGCTGTATCTGCCGGAAAAGCGGAGGATCATATTTCATGACCCACTCGTAGAGGACAGCCTCATTATGATTAAAGATAAAATCAGGATGCTCATTGATAATCTCAACTGCATTTCGGAAAGTGGCGATTGCCTCACCACATCCTTCCATCCATCGCCATTGCCAGACAGGATCAAGGTGGGCGTTGCAGATTAAATGTATACGCGGTTTAGTTTCTGTCATTAGTCAACATCATATTTCATCGAAGATAATCAAATGTGTCGATTGTCTGACCAGTAGATTAGTAGTTTAGTAGATTAGTAGATCGGGAGATCGGTATAATAGTATATTGGTATATTAGTATATTTATAATCTATAACCTTAATTTACCATTTACAATTCATAATTCACAATCCTTTCCATGGAATTAAACCTGATCGATGCATCGATAGTTATTTTTTACCTGCTAGGGGTAGCCGTCCTGGGTTTTTTCATTCAGAAGAAAGCCTCAGCAAAGCTTGATAATTATTACCTGGCCGGACGGAATGTCCCCTGGTGGATGCTGGGAATTGCAGGATGTTCAAGTTATATCGATATCGGCGGAACAATGGCCATGGTCGGAGCACTTTTTTATCTGGGATTGAAATCCGTATGGATGACCCATATCTTCTGGGGATGGTTCATGATTGCCGGTTATATGGCTTTCCAGGCCAAATGGATACGGCGGTCGGGGGTAATGACCTTTGCCGAATGGAACGAAACCCGCTTTGGAAAAAACAGGGATGCAGAAATGGCCCGACTGGTTTCAGCTATTTTTCTTTTGGTCCTGATGATTTTCAACCTCATATACATTGCCGTTGGGATAGGCAAGTTCGCTGAGACCTTCTTCCCCATCGAGCGCTGGCAGGCAACACTGATAGTATTTGGAGTAGTTGGACTTTATGTAACCCTGGCGGGTTTTTACGGGGTAATAATTACTGATATGATCCAGACAGTCTTGATCGCTGCCGGAGCCGTCTTGCTCACCGTGATCATTTTCAGTAATGGGATTGGAACCGGACTTGCCGAAACTCATCCGGAAGGATGGAGTCAGCTTGCACCCAGCTGGAATCTATGGGATGGATTTCTCAATACAACACCAGCCAGCTACCAGCATTTTGAGCTGTTCGGCCCTTTGCTCTTCATCGGTTTTGGATGGATGATCTTCAGGGTTCTGGCCGGCCCCAATGTATGGGATTTTCAATTCTTCCTCAGCGCCCGCAGTCCCCGCGATGCTGCCATGGCCGGGGGTATGTGGACAGTGGGATACACTTTGCGTTGGTTTTTAGGTGTCGCTTTTCTGGTATTGGGGGTCTACTATCTTGGTTCAACTACTGGTTTTGATGCCGAAAAGATCATGCCGATGGTTCTGACAAACCTCCCGGTTGGTATCAGCGGCTTATTTATGGCTGTATTACTTGCTGCCCTCATGTCAACTCTTGATGCAATGATCAATGTAACCAGCAACGTGGTAGTTAATGATTTTATCAAAAGATATTTTTTCAAGAAATTAGGTGAAAAACGTATTATCAGGATAGGGCAGCTGGCCTCTGTTTTCGCCCTCTTGCTTGGCTTCATTTTCAGTCTGGCATTCAAGGACATAATCTCCGCCTGGGAGACCATGCTTTTCATAGTTGTTACCATGATCCTGGTACCGGCTACACTACGTTGGCACTGGTGGAGATACAGTGGTAAAGCTTTTGTGTACAGCATGATAGGAACAGCAGCATTTATAGCTATTCAGAAGGTTTTCCTCACAGGTATATCCTCCACAAATTCCCTGGGTGTAAATGTTCTTGCCAGTTTGATAATCTCCATTTCCATGGGTTTCATCTTCAAACCAACTGACCGGGAAGTTCTGGTGGCTTTTTATTCCCGGATTAAGCCCTTCGGATTTTGGAAACCAATAAGGAATTATGCGGTGGAGAAGGGCTTGATTGAAGCAAAAAATCGGGAGCCTTTCTGGGATGCCCTCAACGGACTTATTGTCCCGGTATTCCAATTCTCTCTCTCCCTGATACCATTTTACCTCTTTTTAAGGAACTGGAATAAGTTTTGGCTATGGTTGGGAATAGCATCTGTCGTTGCCTTTGTGTTATATTTTACCTGGTACAGGAAGCTACCGAAAAGTGACGAGTCATGAAGAATCCGTTCAAAATCATCGTACCTGGGGGTCTGAATACTGATATTATTGGTATGGGTGTGGATCGGATTACCGGATCGGGGGAGCTTACTCTGGGAGGATCTTTGAAGATAGGGCCGGGTGGAAAAGCCAGGAATATGGCTCAGATGGCCGGTACTCTTCTTGGTGAAGAAGCAGTAGCAATGATGGGCAAGACGGTGAGGGATCCATTTGGCCTGTGGAAGGTGCCAATGGACTCTCTTGAGAGTTCCGGGGTTAATATTGATTATATCGATATAAAAGAATTTGATCAGTCTGATCCCATATACCCTGGGATTGCTCTTATACCGGTTGATAAGCAGGGAAATAACCAGATCTATGTCCTTCCGGGCATAAGTTCTGATTTCTCCCCGGATGATGTTTTTTCCTGTCGACATTTATTTGAGCCTCCCTCAGATCCTCTGGTTTTGCTGGCCCTGGAAATCCCCATGGAAACTGTTCTGATGGTTCTGGAACTATCTCAGAATAACGGTCTGAAGGTAATATTGGATCCCGGGGGGATAGAAAGCAAGCAGGCTGATATTCTAAAATTCTTATTAGATAAAGTATTCCTCCTGAAACCTAACGAGCATGAAGCTGAAATCCTGACAGGGATAAGGGTAAAGGATTTTGAATCAGCATCCGGAGCAGCTCAGTGCTTATTGGAACTCGGCACTAGCTATGTGCTTATCACCCAGGGAGAGGAAGGCGGGTATCTTTTCGGTGAGAATCTGGCCATGCATATTCCTATACCTGAAACATCCGGCTCAGGAGAGAAGGATGCTACCGGCTGCGGCGATCAGGTAAGCGCCACCCTGGCTGCTGCTATAATAAAAGGGTACAACATTGAACAAGCAGCAAGAATAGCTATCAAAGCCGGCACTATGCAGTTTAACAAATCAGGTATCAACCCAATTCCCCCAGAAGAGATCTTTTTATAAAACCGGATTATCCTGGCCAAAGAAATGGTCATCCCCCGGATCAAGTCCGGGGCAGGCTCTGCAGAGGCAGAGACCCTCAGGCACACCACCTTAGCATCAATAAAGCACTTAATTACCCCTAACCACCATCATCTGTTTTGTTTGAACAAAATCCCCTGCCCTGATGGTATAAAAATAGATTCCTGCATCGAGGGTATCAGCATTAAGAGAAAAGCTGTGTTTTCCGGCTGGCCTGTGACCTTCACTGAATTCCATCACCTTGCGGCCGGCATTATCTGTTATGATAAAGGACACCTCTGATCCAGTAGCTAACTTGTAGGTGATTTCAGTTTTTTCTCTGAAGGGATTGGGGAAATTCTCACCCAGACTGGCAAATGTCGGCTCTGCCCATACCCCGGCCGTACTACTCCAGTCGATTTTCACCTGGTA
>JAUVKA010000223.1 GCA_030592205.1 Bacteroidota bacterium
AAGGATCCATTATTGATTTATAAATTGGAATCATTTGAACTGTTCAAAACTATGACAGATAAGGTGAACAGAGATGTGGTTTCTCTGCTGATGAAAGGAAAGATCCCAATTCGCGAACCGGAGCAGGTGAGGGAGGCCCAATCAAGGAGAAAGCTGGACATGAGTAAGTATGAAACCAGCAAAACGGATATGCCATCATATAGTTCTTCTGACAGTTCAGGTGATCCATCTGCCCGTCAAGGTCAGAAAAAAGTTCAGCCTGTGCGTGTGGAGAAGAAAGTCGGACGAAATGATCCATGTCCTTGTGGCAGCGGGAAGAAGTATAAGTATTGTCATGGCAGGGCCGGTGGTGATCAAACCCAAGCCCAAGCAATTGAGACTGAGACAAACTAGTATATTCCAAACAAAGCTGAGAAACGAAACTAATCGACAGCAAGAAGGATTTTACTGCACAATTCCTGTATTTTCTGATGTGTTTTTCTTCTTATAGGAACCAATGGTAATCTTACAAACTTTTCGGCAAGTTCAAGGTGATCCAGAACAGCCTTTATGCCAGCCGGATTACCATCCTGGAAGATATATTTAATCAATTCCAAGAGCTCATAATGGATCTTTCTGGCTGATACATAGTCGCCCTCAAGACCAAAGCGTACCATATTACTCATTTTTGATGGGAAGCCATTTGCAATAACAGAAATCACCCCTTTTGCACCAAGAGCCATCAAGGGTAAAGCAAATGAATCATCTCCGGAAATCATGGCAAAGTCTTTAGGCTTATTTCTAATGATCTCCATAATCGCATTTAAATTCCCTGATGCTTCCTTGGTGGCAACAATATTCTCAAAATCCTCGGCCAGACTAAGGGTGGTTTCAGGGCTGATCATCGATCCCGTACGGCTAGGTACATTGTACAGGATTATTGGTACCGGACATGCATTGGCAATAGCTTGATAATGACTATAAATCCCCTTTTGACTTGGCTTATTATAATATGGGCTAACTGATAAAACACCAGAAATTCCGAAAAAGTCCTGAGCCTCAATTTGATCAACTACTGAGGATGTGTTGTTTCCGCCAATGCCAAGAACGACTGGACAGTTTCCGTCATTGACTTTTAAGATATGTTCAGTAACTGCCTCCTTTTCGTCCTTGCTAAGAACAACAGATTCTCCGGTTGTGCCCATGACAACCAAATAGTCCACATTGCCTGTAAGAACATGGTTCACAACTTTGGTAAGTGAGTTAAAATCGATTTCACCATCAGTGGTGAAGGGAGTAACCAGGGCTACCCCGGTTCCTGAGAAAAGGTGAGTTTTCATCTCAAAAAAGTTTTAGATCAGATTTATTGATTTCCTTACCTGTTTTTGGTGCTCCTATACTATTCAGATATTTATAAAGGTTTTCCGTGAGATTTTCAAGGGGAGATGATTCATCCAATTCAATCCCAAAATCAACAATTTCCCGACCTTCACTAACTCGTCCCGCTACCATTTTTGAGGATGTGGATAAAATTATGTCGTAAAGAGTAAAGTTTGGGCTGCGATCCAGAAAGAAAATAATATCATATTCCTGATCAAGGAAGGGCTGAATCACCACCTTCTTAACTTGTCCCCAGCGATTAACCTCGTCACTTGCAATCAGGTATACCAAGCCACCCGGAAACTGTCGGTCAAATTCAAATTGATTGAAGCTATCACGCTGATCCAGAATAAGAGCCGTCAGGCTGATAGATACGCCCTCCTTTTTTATCCTTTTATGAAAACCTGAAACTATTCGAATTAGGCTGCTCTCGCGAAAATCGGCAATAATCCCAATTTTTTTCGCTTTGTGCAAAGCGATGAATTGAGGTTCAGACCTGTCCTTTTTGTATTGTTTCCATTTATGTGGAAGCAATACCTTGTCTTGAATAAATGAAACTAAACTCACAACACAAACATATTAAAATTTATGATCAATCATTACCAGGAATTCATCTTCACTAATGATTGGGATTCCTAATTTTTTTGCTTTTTCTTGTTTTCCCGGTCCCATGTTTGCACCGGCAATCAGCCCGGAGGTTTTTGCAGATATTGATCCGGTATTCCTGCCGCCGTACTCTTCTATGAGGTTTTTAAGTTCATTCCTGGAAAGCTTTTGGAAAATACCAGAAACTACAAATGATTTTCCTTCCAGTATATTATTGCGAATCAATCCAGTATCATCAATTTTCATCTGTAAGCCCAGTTCGGATAAACGATTTACCATAGCCATATTTTGTTCCAGTTGGAAGTAACTAAGAAGGCTGTCAGCTATTCTCTCTCCAATCTCATTTACTTCCAATAATCTTTCCCGGCTAGCTCCAATTATTCCATTCATGGACTTTAAAGATTGTGCCAGCCGTTTGGCCACAGTTTCCCCAACAAATCTTATTCCTATGCCATAAAGCACTCTGGGAAAGGGTACTTGTTTCGAAGATTCGAGAGATTCAAGTATGTTTGATGTAGATTTATCACCCAGACCTTCAAGTCCAGCCAAATCCGATGTAGTAAGATCGTATAAGTCGGCAGGAGTTCTTATTAAACCATTTTGAAAAAGCAGATTAACAGTTTCTTGTCCCAGTCCATCAATATTTAAAGCTTTCCGACTGATGAAATGTTCGATTCTGCCTTTGATCTGAGGAGGACAGTTCAAGTCATTTGGACAATAATGGCGTACTTCTCCGGGTTCACGTATCAAGGTGGTTCCGCATTCCGGACAAGCAGTGATGAATTCTACAGCTGAGGTGAATATCTGTCGTTTGTCAATATTAACGCTAATTATTTTGGGTATTATTTCTCCCCCCTTTTCGATTCTTACCAAATCATTAAAGTGCAAATCCAGCATCCTTATTTGGTCGGCATTGTGAATGGAAGCTCTTTTAACAGTTGTGCCGGCAAGTAAAACTGGCTTCAGATTGGCTACAGGAGTTACTGTGCCGGTTCTTCCAACCTGAAAATCAACAGATTCTAAAAGAGTTTCAACTTGCTCAGCCGGGAATTTATATGAAATTGCCCAACGAGGAGACTTTGCGGTAAATCCCAAAACCCGCTGCTGGCTCAATTCATTTAATTTGATAACAACACCATCAATTTCAAAGGGAAGATCTTTTCTGGCTGATTGCCAATGATCAATAAACGTTAGAACTCCTTCAAGGCTGTTGTGCAACTCAAAATATTCAGGAATTTTAAAACCCCACTCACGTGCTTTTTGTAAGTTCTCGAAATGTGTTGAATGCAATAAATTCTCTCCGGCTAAATGATAAAGGAAGCAATCAAGCGGTCTGCGGGCAACCTGCGAAGAGTTAATCATTTTCAGACTTCCTGAAGCCGCATTTCTGGGGTTTGCAAAGTTGGTTTCTCCAGCTTCGATCCTTGCCATATTCAATTTAGAAAAACCCTCTTTTGGCATAAAAATCTCACCTCTGATTTCAAACTCTTCCGGGAAATCATTTCCTGTGAGTATTAAGGGAATACTCCGAATTGTTTTTACGTTTTCTGTTACATCATCCCCCTGCACGCCATCTCCCCTGGTAACACCGTAAACCAGCCTTCCATTTATGTATGTCAGGCTTATGGCTGTTCCATCATACTTTAACTCACATACGTAGGTGTATTCACTGGTCAGGTTCTTTTTTACTCTTTGGTCAAATTCTATTAGTTCATCAGTGGAATATGTATTCCCAAGTGATAACATTGGATATTTATGCTGTCGTTGCACAAACTCCTGGTTGCTGTCATTTCCAACACGATGAGTGGGAGATAGTTGATCATCGAATTCAGGATGCGCTCTTTCTAAGCGCTCCAGTTCCTTCATCAAATGGTCGAATTCATAATCAGACACAAGTGGCTCATTAAGAACGTAATACTGCCTGTTGTGAAAGTTCAGTTTTTCTCTGAGTTCTTTGATTTTTGTATGAACCCGATGTTTATCCATCTCTTTTAGTTTGTGCTTAAAAATACTAATTCAAATTTGAAATATTTTTCTCTTAGCTTGATCAGCAAGAATATTTTTAATTACTTTTACACCGTATTGGTTTGCCTGGACTGGTCGGTTCAGGCGAATAATTGGGAACCGGGTGAGAATCCCGGGCAGTTTCCGCTGCTGTAAGCCCTGCATACCTTTTTGATATCCTGGCCACTGTTCTTGTAAGGAATGGGAAGGCGTTAAAAAGGGGGGCAAGCCAGAAGACCTGCCAATGCTTTTTATACCTAGTGGTTCGGAATAAACCTTAAAGGAATATGAGCAAGATTTCATTTAAATATGGCATCATTCTACTGAGTTTGTTTTCTTCTTCTGTATGTTTTGCACAGAAGGTGGATTACTCTTTGCGTGAAATTCAGGTGCAGGCAAATCTTCAGACATACTACGACGAAGATACCCGTCGGGATGTATTGGATTCAGTGCTGCTAAGCCGTTATACCTTTTCAGATCTTGGGGATGTGCTTCGTCAACAAGGTGGAATTGTAGTTTCATCCTATGGGAGCAGGGGATCCCTGGCTGGGATCAAGATAAGGGGGACAGGCGCCAATCATACTCATTTTAACTGGAATGGTATTCCCGTAAATTCCTTAACTACAGGAACTTTAGATGCTTCTCTAATCCCTGCCGGATTTATGCAGTCGGTAGCCATTACTAAAGGTGCATCCGGAGTACTGGCAGGGAATTCAAGTTTCGGTGGAGCAATCTACCTTGATAATTCTCCGAACTGGGAAAATAAATATAGTATTAGTATGATGTCGGAACTGGGAAGTTTCGGATACCGGGCCTGGATGCCGATGGTTCTTTTTTCAACTGACCATATTCAATACAGAGCAAGTTTTCAATATCTAAAATCGGATAATAATTTTGCCTATACAGATATATATAGGCCTGGTTCCCCTTTAGTAGTCCAGAAAAATGACAGTCTGGCTCAATGGGGACTGATCCAAAACTTGTTCGTCAGATTAAAGGGTAACACAGAAATCCATATAGGCTTGTGGTTGCAAGATAAGGATAAGGATATCCCGGCTGTGATGGGATCATACCTGGCTGCTCCTGCCAGGCAATCCGACCGTTCTCAGAAAAGCTATCTGAAGCTGACAAAAGTATTGAGAAGTTCCCGCATTTTGTTGCAATTAGGCTACTTGAATGATAGTTTACAATATACTAAGATGACGCCTGATAATTCAGGTAATCTCCTTATTGATTCTCATATAAAAACAAGTAGTCTATATACCCGCTCTGAATGGAGATGGTTTTTTAATCCAAGGTTTACCCTTGATGTTGGGGTTCACTCTGAACATCCCAGAGCCGTCGTAAATGCGTATGGATCAGTGAAAAAGGAAAATCGCGCCAGCCTGATTACCGCATTAAAATATCGATATGGATCGTGGATAGGGAATCTTGGCATCAGGAAAGAGTTTAACCCGTATAATCCGCCCAGACCTTTGATGTCGTTCGGACTATCATGGAAATCAAAGAATAATCAAAACATGATAAGGGGAAATATCTCTAACAAATTCAGAATTCCGAGTTTTAATGAAAGATATTGGCAGCCGGGAGGGAACCCTGACTTACTACCTGAATCAGGATGGGGAGGTGAGATTGGCTGGAGATTGACAAAGCAGATTAGCAATAATTTCAAGAGTCAGATTGAACCGGTATTGTTTTACCAAAAAATCAGAAATTGGATACAGTGGGTTCCTGCTGAGGGTTATTGGTTTCCACAGAACCAGGATCTGATGACGAGCAGGGGATTTGAGTTAAACGGTCAGTCGCAGTTTAGTTCAGGGAAGTGGAATATTGATTGGACTTATCAATATGCGTTTACTGATGCTCTGCAAGCAAAGTATGAAGATTCCGATAATTTTTCTTCTGTGATTTATGTACCGAAACATCAGGCACTTACCGACTTAACAATTCAGTACCGGAATATAACAGCCGGTAGTAGTTATCAATTTACTAATAAAAGATTTACTAGTATTGATCAAAATCCTCTGTATATACTTGATCCCATTCATCTTGTAAATCTACACACTTCCATAAAATGTCAATTGAGTCAGTTTGATCTTGAAGTTTATATCAGGATCAATAATCTTCTAAATTATCAATATCAAATGATCAGATCTTATGCAACTCCGGGATTCTCCGGGATTCTTGGATTGAAGGTCAATTTTGTCAAATCTAAACAAACCAGAAAAAATGAAAATTAGCCATTACTTTTATGCGTTTATCATCCTGACAGTACTTGCTTCATGCGAGAAAATTAATCCCGATGAGATTGTTGATACCGGTTTTCTTCATGGGGCTTTCATAACTAACGAGGGTGGATATGGAAATTCCAACGGTTCTGTGAGTTATCTGGATCAAGATTCACTTATCATTCATAATAACATTTTTCACCAGCTAAACGGCCGGCCATTGGGTGATGTGGTGCAATCCATAAGCATCCATGAAAACCGTGCATATATTGTGGTAAATAACAGTCAGAAAGTTGAAGTTATTGATTTGGAGAGTTTTACCTCGCTGGGTCTGATCTAGGGATTATCTTATCCCAGATATTTTTTAGGAATTGATGAGCAAAAAGGATATGTATCAAATGGTGCAATGGCGGGATTTATCTACGTAATTGATTTGAACAGTCTGAATATTGTTGATTCTATTGCAGTAGGATTTGGGCCCGAGCAAATGCTTCTCAAGGATGGTGTGGTGTATGTGGCAAATTCAGGAGGGTGGGGCAATGACAGCACTCTATCTGTTATTGATTCAGGTCAGGACAAATTGCTTG
>JAUVKA010000296.1 GCA_030592205.1 Bacteroidota bacterium
AAGTTATGGAAATTGTTGATTTCCTAAAGAAGCCGGAACAGTTCACCCAACTTGGGGGGAAAATCCCGAAAGGTGCATTACTGGTAGGCCCTCCCGGAACCGGTAAAACCCTTCTGGCCAAGGCTGTAGCTGGTGAAGCAAGTGTCCCTTTCTTCTCCATGTCAGGATCAGACTTTGTTGAGATGTTTGTGGGCGTAGGAGCTTCTCGTGTTCGCGACTTATTTAAGCAGGCCAAAGAAAAAGCCCCTTGCATCGTATTTATTGATGAGATCGATGCTATAGGAAGGGCCAGGGGCCGGAATCAAAATTTCGGAGCTAATGATGAACGTGAGAACACACTGAATCAACTACTTACCGAGATGGATGGTTTTGACTCTAATTCTGGTGTAATCATCTTAGCGGCTACTAACAGAGCAGACATACTTGACAAAGCTTTACTGAGAGCCGGACGATTTGACAGGCAGATACACGTAGAATTGCCCGATTTGAATGAAAGGGAAGAAATTTTCAAGGTTCACCTTAAGCCTGTAAAATTTGATCCGGCTATCGATCTGGCTTTTTTCGCAAAACAAACCCCGGGATTCAGCGGTGCGGATATTGCTAATGTGTGTAACGAATCCGCTTTAATTGCTGCTCGAAGGAATAAAAAAGTTGTTGAAAAGCAGGATTTTCTGGATGCAGTTGACCGGATCATCGGGGGTCTGGAAAAACGGAATAAGATTATCTCACCGGAAGAGAAAAAAGCTGTTGCATACCATGAAGCAGGGCATGCAGCCGTCAGCTGGCTGCTTAAATACGCCCACCCCCTGGTTAAGGTAACAATTGTTCCCCGGGGAAAAGCCCTTGGTGCTGCCTGGTACCTTCCTGAGGAGCGACAATTAACCACTACAGAACAGATCCTTGATGAGATCACCTCTGCTCTGGGAGGAAGAGCAGCTGAAGAATTAAGCTTTGGAAAAATATCTACAGGGGCATTAAACGACCTGGAAAAAGCTACTAAACAAGCTTATGCTATGGTTTCATATTTTGGCATGAGTGATAAAATCGGGAATATATGTTTTTATGATTCTACAGGCCAGAACGAATATTCTTTCAATAAACCCTATAGTGAAAAAACAGCTGAACTAATTGATAGTGAGGCAAAACTTATCATCAAAACCTCTTATGACAGGGCCCGTAAAATTCTAATAAAATATAAAAAAGAACATAAGGAATTGGCTGAATTACTTTTAGAAAAGGAGGTAATCTTTGCCGAGGATCTTGAAAGAATATTTGGCCCCAGGAAAAGTGCTAAACCTGCTTCACTCCTGGAAACCCCATTAGAATCAAATACTAAAAAGGATAATTCAAGTATTGAAAAGGATACGTCTAGTACTGAAAAGCTTACGCCAAGCACTGAAGAGGAAACATCTAATGCTGCAAAGGACACACAGAGTACCATAAAGGATACACCAAGTACTGAAAAAGATGCAGGGAAATGATTCAAAAAAGGAAATTCTCGACCGTCTGAAATCCAGCTTAAGAAATCGCGGAGACAAGACAATGGGAATTAATCAGCCTCCGGAAACTGATTCCGGGGAATTTCTTGATCCCCTTGAAGATTCGCCTGAATTTGTTTTTGCCCGGAACCTTGTACAGGTTAATGGGAAATTTTCCTTTTGCGAAAACAAACAAGAACTTATCTCAGCCCTTTCAACATTGTACCTGGAACAGAAATGGGATGAGGTTTATGCTCCCGAGAAGGAAATCCGTTTGTACCTCGACATGGCTGGGATACCCAATCAGCATGATCCGGAAAAGATAAATACGATCCAGGCAGGGTTTACAGGCTGTGAATACCTGGTAGCCAGAACCGGGAGTATTTTAGTCTCCTCTGCACAAACACATAGTCGCCGGGTTATTGCACATTCACCTCAACATATAGTTATTGCGAAAACTTCACAGATTGTTAATGAGATGAAACAAGGGCTTGAGGGTATTCGCAGGAAATATGGCCGGGTACCTGGCATGATCACTGCCATCACAGGTCCGAGCCGGACGGCTGATATTGAAAAAACACTTGTGCTGGGAGCTCATGGTCCTGAAGAATTATATGTATTTTTGGTCAATGATAATTAAACTCTCATGGAAAAAGACTGGACCCTCGTTTACACTGTAAACAAAGCCTATCAGGCTGAGCTATGCCTTGAATTATTAAAGGGAATTGGCGTTACCGGGGAAGTGATTAATAAAAGAGATTCTTCTTTCGTTTCTTTAGGTGAACACGAAATATATGTTTCTGATAAAGATGCTGAAAAGTCCAGAACATTACTTCAAAAATCCGAAATTTGAAAGAACTTCTTACACGATCGGTCACCGGCCTGGTATATGGCTTACTTATGGTAGGCTCTTTGTTGCTGCATCCTTTGGCTTTCCTGCTTGTATACCTTTCAGTCACAGTTCTAAGCATGAACGAATTCCTTACCTTAAGCCGAAGAGAGGGTCTAAAACCTTTACGATTACCCGCCCTGATAATGATTGCATCAGCCTTTATTATTGGATTTTTTCATCGATACGCTGATCTTTCGAGCATCTATTTCATCATTTTACCGGCAATGATTATCTGTTTATATATCATTGAATTATTCAGAAAGGGAGATAAGCCCTTCCTTAACCTTGCCATGATTTTCATGGGTCTTATTTACATTGGTCTGCCTTTGACTTTGATCAATGAACTATTTTATAATCCATATACAATCGGATATTCAGCTGAGCTACTCATTTTCTTTTTTATGGTTCTTTGGTTAAATGATACCGGTGCCTACCTGGTTGGCAGCTTGATCGGCAGGACAAAGCTGGCAGAAAGAATTTCACCAAAAAAAACCTGGGAAGGTTTGATTGGCGGCCTCCTGTTCGCTTTTCTTGTAACCGGTCTTTTCGGCAGATTTTTCATAGATATTCCAAGATTTGACCAATGGGTCATTACCGGCATCATTGTGATTTTTGGCACTCTTGGCGACTTACTCGAATCTGTATGGAAACGATCATTAGGAATCAAAGACACAGGCAAGATACTTCCAGGACACGGTGGTTGGCTTGATCGACTTGACAGTATATTATTAGCTGTGCCGGCAGTGTATATTACAATAACCATTCTTAATGCGGGTTAATATGACTATTCACAGGGAAGGATATAGTACATTGATTTTGGTATTAGTGCTTGGTCTGGCTATCAATATCCCGATTTTGATATTGTTGGGCATTACCTGGGTAAGCCTTTTAATCGTGTTTATCTTTCTTATTTCCTTTCTATTTACACTTAGATTTTTTCGCTATCCAACTCGTATCACTAAATCAAACCCGGAAATCATCTTATCCCCGGCAGATGGAAAGATAGTCACCTTAAGCGAAGTATTTGAAGATGAATATTTTAAGGATAAGCGTTTCCGGATATCTGTATTTATGTCGGGATTTAATGTGCATGCCAATTGGATACCGGTTTCTGGTTCCATTCAGTATTGCAAATACCACCCTGGTAGAAATCTCCTGGCCATTCACCCAAAATCATCTTTCCTTAACGAACGTACATCGATCGTCATTCAGCTTGAAAACAATCAAAAAATCCTGGTCCGACAGATAGCTGGGATTTTTGCCAGAAGAGTTGTCACCTATCCAAAATCGGGACAAATTGTTCAACAAGGAGAAGAGTTGGGTTTCATTAAATTTGGATCAAGGTTAGACCTTTTCCTTCCTCCAAATACTAAACCTCTGGTAAAGATGGGTGATAAGGTTAAGGGTAATTTATCCGAGTTAGCAGCCTGGTAGCCTTCTCCAGTTGTTAAAAAATTCCAAAATAGTTAAGCTTTAACTTTTTTTTAACAATGCCCCTTTAAGAAAACCCGTTTATTCGTGGCAAACAATTAAAAACAAAAAATATGAAAAAGATTTTTGCCCTTTTGGCCTTATTTGCTTTTATCGGTGTTGCATCAACTCCTGTATCAGCAACTGTGATTGACAATATTGACAACACAGTTCAAATAGCTGTAGATAACGACAATGCCGTTATTACTATCAACGATCAAGACCCAGTTAAGAAAAATAAGAAAAGTAAAAAATCCACTACTAAAGTAACTAAATCATCTGCGAAAGCCGGATCATGTTGTGGTAGCAGCGTTAAGTCTGGTTGTGGAGAATCCAAAGAAGGTTGTGGAGAAGCACACGAAGGATGCGAAGAGACTAAAAAAGAAGGAAAAAAGGAAACTAAGAAAAAGACTCTTTAATCGGGGTTAATATTTCCTTAGTATGAAATTCAGGGTGTTTCGAAAGAGACACCCTTTTTTTTCCACCCTTTTTCTATTTTGGTGGATAAGTTAAAGGATAGGGATGGGTTATCTATCTCCTTCAATGGAATAGCGCAGGGAAATAATATTGGAATATTGAGCCACTGCCAGATCGCCAATATCGGTGAGTGCATAATCCAGGTGGAGGTTCTTGAATTTGATTCCCATGCCAATATTTGGTTGAAGGGTCAATTCGTTCTGGCCATCTAAGCCATCTGTCCATTGAAACTGTCCGAAGCCGAAACGCAAGGCAATCCAATCATTGTAAACCCATTCTGATCCAATATATGGATCAATACCTGTGAAACCCATGGGAATCAACACATGTCTTTTCCCATCAAAGAAGAAGCGGAGGTCAAGATCTGCAGCAGCTGATATTTTATCAGTAATCCTGAATTTTTTCGCTGCTCCCAGGATAAGGGAAGGCATGGTAATTTCCAGGGAATTCTCCGGCAGCTCATTTCCGGTCAATTCAAAAACCTCCACGAGATCTTCAGTCTGAAAAACCCAGGCATTGAAAGTCCCGGTAACATCTCTTGCCAGTGCTGCAAAATTCCATCCATTCAGCTTGTAGTTGATCGAGGCATCGAGTCCAAAACCCCAGGCCCTGGCAAAATCACCGGTTCGGCGATGAATTATTTTAAAATTACCCCCATATTGAAGCCCTTCTATGCTGCTCTTTCTTCCCAATGAGAAAAGTATTCCCAGATCTGCAGCTGAGAAATGTCTGATCTGATCATAACGAATATTTCCATCAGAATCGATCAGTTCCAGTGTATTAGGAATATCGTCAACTCCTAAACGAATGAATGATACTCCACCCACAGTTTTCTCATCGATTCGGTAGGCAGCTCCAATATAATCATATTTGGCTATTCCGGCAAAATACTCAGCATGCATTAAGCTGACATCCAGCTTATTACTAAGGCCAGCCAATCGGGAGGGATTCCAGTAAGCAGCCGTTGCATCATCAACATTGGCAATACCTGCTCCCCCCATGCCCATGGTTCGAGCACCAACTCCGATAGATAAAAATTCATTGCTGTACTTAACCTGGCCTTCAACATGGCTAAAGCCTGCAAATGCCAATGTC
>JAUVKA010000122.1 GCA_030592205.1 Bacteroidota bacterium
ATGTCCTCATTTAGACCGATTAATTTTTTCACGTTTCCGGAAGAAGAAGTTCCATGATATGATGCTAATTTCACGAATGAAATGGAACAGGGAAAATTCAATACTTTAAAGAGATCAGAAGCAAAAATAAAGGCGCCGTTCAGCACAGCTATGAATAGTGGATCCCGATCCTTAAGATCGCGATTAAGATCCTTGGCAATTTGGTCAACAGCATCAAGGATATCCCGCTCGGGAATACTGAGCCTAAAAGTTTTGTCGAATACTTTTACATCTTCCATATCAGCACGGTCAATTGAATTTTTATACCTTGCAAATCTATAAAAACATAGCAGAATTATTGCTTAATTTGAATATTGAGCATTTGAAAATTTAATATTTGAACAGATGAAACCAAAAGTGAGTATTATTATGGGAAGTACCTCAGATCTTCCTATTATGGAAGCTGCAGCCAAAACTTTCGATGATTTTGGAATACCTTTCGAGATAAATGCTTTGTCGGCCCATAGAACACCTGATTACGCTATGGAATTTGCAAAAGGAGCGTATGACAGAGGGGTTCGGGTGATTATTGCCGGAGCCGGTGGTGCAGCTCATCTCCCCGGGGTGATTGCTGCTCTGACTCCCATGCCCGTAATCGGAGTGCCTATCAAGTCGTCCAATTCCATTGATGGCTGGGATTCCATATTATCAATTCTTCAGATGCCGTCGGGTATACCTGTAGCAACTGTGGCTCTTGATGGTGCGAAGAACGCAGCAATCCTGGCTGCTCAGATTCTTGCCACCGGTGATCCTGAAATTCTTGCTACGGTTGTAGCCTTTAAAGCCAGTCTTGCTGAAAAGATCGTAAAAGCAAATGAAGAATTAAAGAAGGTTAAGTTCAAATTAAAAACAAATTAGTTTTCCATTTCCCGAGATAGAGTTCATCTATACTATTAAAATGTATTGATGAACTCTTTCTTTTTGTATTCTTTATTATTGATGTTGCTGCTGACTCCTTTATCAGTAATGTCACAGGTGGGGCTTCACGCTAGTGATCCCATCAGCCCCTTAAATCTTCTGGATGATCCATCCGACTCAAGAAGATATTTTCAGGTAAGCTATTACAGTCCATTTGGAATACCTTCCCTTTCGAATATGGGATTAAGGTTAAATCAGCCTCTTTCCCGGGGGCGGATTGCAGCTGAAACTTCCTGGTCGGGTATTCCGGGTTATTATCAATACTCTTTTGGGCTTGGGTACATGATTGCAATAAGTCCCGGAATTATTACCGGAGTTTATCTGAATGCTATCCTGCTTCCTTCCTTTCAATCTTCTCCCCGTCGAATTAGCCCCGGGTCTTCACTTTTTGCCATAGTAAATACTGGCAACAAACTTAGTGTTAGTGTATTTGTTGATCATTGGACAGGACTTTGGACCAGTTGGAGCGGCTCCTGGCAGCATCCCAGGTTTTCTGCAATTGTGAGGCTTACGATCCCGGATGATTTTATAATCGTTTCCGGTCTGTCGTATCCCAAGGGAGGCAAAGCTCTGGGCCGACTGGGTGTTTCTGTAATTACCGGGGTGGATCATACAATAATGGCGGGTGTGCAATCCAGTCCGATTGGATTCTGGGTTGGATACAGATTCACTCATAAGCAACTGGATTTTCTTTTTACCATACAGGCAGGAGGAGTATTTGGGTTTGAGCCTGGCACCTCTCTGAAATTCCTAATGAATTGATCATCGCCGCTGCAAATGAAAATTATTCTTGTATTACTCGCCTTTTTTTTAGGCATCCCTGTGGCCTATAGTCAGGCAGAAAATCAGATAGAACTGCTAATTGACGGACTGCTTGAAGGTAATGAGGAAGAGCTTAAGCTGATGATAGAAGGCTTCAATGAGCTATTAGATAACCCGATAATATTCAAGGATATAAGCAGAGAAAAGCTTTCTGTAATTCCATTTCTTTCAGCCACCCAGACTGAGGCCCTGGTTATTTGTAAAGATACTGCTATTGAAGTCCCATCATGGCCGGAGATCTTCTCCCTCCTCGAAGTCAGTCAGCAGCAAAGGGATATTTTACCAAACCTGATACTTTTAAGTGATTCAATCAGACAGTATCAGAAATATCGACCCCCTATTCGCGTGAATCTAATGCTAAGCTACTGGCAGAATATAGAAAAGGCAAAGGGCTATGGCAATACTGTGGATGAACCTGCATTTGTTGGTCCATCTTATGGCAGCAGGATGAGGTGCCAGATTCTTAGTCGGGATTTCAGCATAAAAACTATTTCTGAATCTGATCCCGGGGAATATGACTTTCGCAAGCCAGATCATATATCAACAGGTTTTGCTGTACATCCAAAGCGACAGCCATTCAGATTGTTTTTTGGAGACTACCAACTTACTTTGGGGCAGGGGCTGGGCATCGGGACAAGGCCAGGATTCCGCTCATGGAAGACCGATCCCCACTTTCAGCTCAGGCGTTCACAGGGCTTGAGCTTGCACGGTGGCGCAGATGAGAATCGCTTTCTAAGGGGCGGTGCTATCATGGTGCAAAGTAAAAGCCTCGCTGGCAGGTTCTTTTTTTCAGCTAAGAATTTGGATGCTACCATCCGGGAAAATGATAATAATATGGGTTTTATTTCCGGAGTATATTCTTCTGGTTTGCACCGCTCAACAAATGAAATGTTGAAGAAGGGTTCTGTTTATGAAGAAATTGCAGGAATGGAGATAGATTATGCCGGTCGCCGATTAGAGTTGGGGGCACTTTTCATGATGATTAATCTGTCGGAAGAATTCCAAATACCAGAACAGGGTGATGGAAAACAGATATCCAATGATTACAGAAAGGAAGCAAGTCGATATTCAATTTGGTTCAGGCGCTCGCTGGGTAAGGGGATGCTTGTTGGAGAGCTTGCCGGCTCATCCACCGGAGGATCAGCTTTTAGTACGACTTTTTCAAGCTTCTTTAACAAAGGCTTAGCTTATTTGGTTTCTTTTGAGAGGATTGAGTCCTCGTTTTTTAGTCATTATACATTAGCAGGTGCATCCTTGATCAAGTCTGAAGGCAAGCAAATGGGTAGAATGAATATACTTTATCAGCCCCGTAGATCCTGGGGAGCACAGGTAGAGTTTCAGCTAAACAGCACAATGAATCCGGTTTTGGAAAAAACAGATGTTATTGATTACCACCTGAAGGCCCGCTTATATCAAAAATTTGAGTTGTGGCAGGGAGAAACCTGGATGCAGGCAAGTCAAAACAAGTTCATGGCTTCTCTGCGGTTGAAGGGCAGCCATCCTTCAGAAACATTTAACTGGCAGGGGGAAATTGGTATGTCTTCCAACAGTTTCCTGAATGTGTTCGACAGTCCAGGTACATATCTTTCATTACGAGGGAAATATATGAGTCGAAATGAATCCTTACGTATTCAGGCTGGCTTGAGTCTTTTCACACGGAACAATGGAACAGGTGTATTTTACATTTATGAGCCGGATGTCCTCTATGGGATGAGTTTACCAGCTCTTTCCGGCTCAGGATCAAGGACATTTTTCCTGCTTCAGTATAATTTTCTAAAGTCCTTTCGTGTTGAGCTGAAACTGTCGAGACTCGATTATGATGACAGAAATGAAATCGGCACGGGTAACGATAGGATTTTGACGAACCATCGAACTAGTTTTAAAGTTCAGCTTGTTTATCGAAGGAGATAATGATTGTAAGTTGTAGATTATCAATTGTAAATTAAAGGATGAAGGAGAATGCAATAAGAAAGAAGAGTTTTGGGCTTGCTGTCAGGATTGTAGAACTTTATAAACACTTGTCTTTGCATAAGAAAGAGTATGTTTTGTCTAAGCAGCTGTTGAAAAGCGGCACATCCGTGGGAGCAATGGTTAGAGAGGCTGAGCATGCAGAATCTAAGAAGGATTTCATTCATAAACTTGCTATAGCTCAAAAAGAAGCTAACGAAACAATATATTGGTTGGAGTTACTCCATGAGACAGGATATATTACTAAAAAAGAATTCAACAGCATTTTGCCGGAGGCCAGAGTGGCTATTAGTGTTCTGACCTCAATAATAAAAACGATGAAGAGAAAAGAATTATAAGATGCAAATTACTAATTACCGATTAAAGGGTTGACAATCAGAAATATAGTAGTTTATAATTTATCATTTACAATTTACAATTTTTCAAGGGCTGCTTTCAGGCCTTGAAGCGCAACTTCGAGCTGTTTCCTCGGACAGGCAAAATTAATCCTCATTAACCCATCGCCGCCGGGGCCGAACATTGTTCCTGAATTGAGGCCAACACCCACATCCTGGGTCATCCAGCGGTTTAGTTCGTCCTGGTCCATGCTCAGACTTGAGAAGTCCATCCATGCCAGGTAGGTGGCTTCTGGAACCAGTATTCTAATTCCCGGTAATTCGCTGTTTACAAAATCGACAAGATAATCCCGGTTTGATTTGAGGTAGACCAGTAGTTGCTGCATCCAGTCCCAGCCTTTGGAATATGCGGTCATGGTGGCTATTGCACCGAACAAATTCCCTCCTGAAATATGAAGGGTTTGCATAAGATCTTCAAATTTCTCCTTAATTTTAGCGTCGGGAATTACCACCAGTGAAGTACTCAGACCGGCAAGGTTAAATGATTTTGATGCTGCCATGCAGGTGATGGTTTTCAGGGCGTGATCTCCAGCTGCCTCCATAAACGGTGTGTGAACGGCAGGTTCAAAAACCAGATCGGCATGAATTTCATCTGAAACAACAAAAATATCATGTTTGCTGCATATTTCGGCAAGTTTCCCCAGCTCCTCAGGTGTCCAGGCTGATCCTCCGGGGTTGTGAGGATTACAAAGAACCAGCATTTTAGTTTTGGAGCTAATAGATTCTTCCAGATTGTCAAAATCGAAACAGAGTCGTCCATCAATTTCCTTGTGTGGATTATATTTCAGCTTCCTCTTAAGGCATAGGATACTTTTGAAAAACGGAAAATAAACCGGTGGTTGTACCAAAATTTCATCTCTGGGTTCAGTGAAACCCATAACAGCAATGGAAACAGCTGAAACAACTCCCGGAGAAAAACTAATCCAGTCGGGTTTGATGTCCCAGTTATATTTTTTCAGAGCCCATTCCTGGAATGAGCGGTTGAATTCCTTTGGACGGAAAGAATAGCCCATTACAGGATGGTTCAACCTATCACGGAGACTTTCAATAATAAAGTCGGGAGTTTCAAAATCCATATCTGCTACCCAGAGGGGCAAAAGATTGGGGTTTTTGAAATATAAGGAGCGTAGATCCCACTTTACACAGTTGGTTCCTGTTCTGTCAATTATCTTATCGAAATTGTATTGTGTTTTTTGCATGATCTGTTTACAAGGGTTTCAAATTTGATTTGGTGTTTGCTATACTCTCCCGGATTTTCTTCTCGTATGAGTTCTTTAGTGTATTGCAAAGAGCTGATTTACAGTTGAAATAGATCGAGCTAATTTTTCTGATGGGTAATATGCCAGGAGAGGTGCCTGTGAGGAAAAATGACTGAAAATCAGATAGCTCAGATTTGTGTATTGGTTTTTCCTGTAGGGGGATATTGATTTGATCAGTGAGGCTAATGATGATTTGTCTTGTTATGCCGGGCAGGACCTGTTTCCGTGGAGGAGTAATAAGTGCTCCATTTTGTATTCCAAAAATATTCGAACGACTGCCTTCGAGAAGGAATCCTTCAGGAGAGGAAAGGATTACTTCATAAATTTCTTTTTCCTGAATTATCCGGTCGGCTGAAGTGCGGATCATCTTATTCCATGTTTTAACACCAGGATTGGTCCGTTGAAGATTTGCAAGGCTGACCTCTACTCCATTTATATAGTCTTCATGTTTCGGATATTGGTGTGGAATGAAACCAATCAGCATCTTCCCATCTTTAATATCAGCTTGAATCCGGGCATTTCCTTCCTGAATATCTTCTTTTCTAATCAGATCGAATAATCCTTTCATCAATATTTCTTGTGAATAAAGGATAGGAGAATCAGTGATTTTCATGGCCTGCAATAAACGATGAAAGTGTTCAGGAAGAAAAACCGGTGTTCCTTCTATTACCCTGATTACTTCGTAGATCCAGCCCTTGGTTGTTGAACCGGGGTAAGAGCTGAGGGCTCCTTCTAATATGTTACCATTATTCCAAATCACGGGTGACAAATATAGGAAATTCGCTTGTTGATGAATATCATTATGAAATGTTAAACCCCTACGGGGTAAATGAATTAACATACGCCATTCTATCTACAATTGTTGAACCCCTACGGGGTAGATGATTTATTGCTTTTTAATATCTTGTTTGTCCGTAGGACATAAAAGAATTGTAGAAAAATTAGGTGTCCTTATAGAATTTATTACCCTGTAGGGGTTAAACATCGTTCATACAGGATCCACATCTGCTTGAATAATAACCGATCTGAATGTTTTATCCTGTTTCATTTGGTGCCGGATCTCCTGTATTTTGTTGCGTATTTGAGTCAATTCCCTACCTTTTCCCGACTTAATCAGAATGGTTCTCAAATAGAATTGTTGAACTCTGGCGACAGGAGGAGCCTGAGGTCCAAGAATTTTTGTTGTCCACTGCCGGCGAAGATCACGGGCGAAAAAATGTGCACACCTGCTAACAAGCTCCGGATCCTTATGTTTGAATGTGAGTTGGATAAGCCGGGAGTAGGGTGGGTAAGAGAATGCTTGCCGCTCTGTCATCTCCCATTTATAAAGGCTAATAAAATCATAATTCAAAACCTGCTGTAATACCCGATGGGTGGGATCACTCGTTTGAACCACTACGAGTCCCCGATTGTTTTTACGACCGGCACGACCGCTGACCTGAGTGATTAGTTGGAAACTTCTTTCAAATGATCTGAAGTCGGGAAAATGCAGAAGATTATCTGCATTAACGATGCCCACCACTTTCACATGATCAAAATCCAGCCCTTTGGAGATCATCTGGGTTCCAATAAGAATATCAGTTTTTCTATTTTCAAAGTCGCCAATAATCCTGGCATATCCTTTTTTTGAGCGGGCTGCATCCAGATCCAGACGGGCCACTTTGGCATCAGGAAAAAGAATCTGGATCTCATCCTCAATCTTTTCTGTTCCAATACCCTTTGCCAATAAACCAGTGCTTCCACATTTGGTGCATTGTAGAGGCAATTGTTCGCTGTAAGCACAATAATGGCACACCAGGCGCCTTTGATTTTTATGAACAGTGAGGCTCACATCACAATCTCTGCATTTAGGGATATGACCACAATTATCGCAGATCATGTATGGGCTGTATCCACGCCGGTTCTGGAAAAGAATGATCTGCTCCTTGTTCACCAGGGCATCATCGATAGCCAGAAGAAGTTCGGGAGTGAAATGCCCCTGCATTCTTTTTTTGCGGTAGGCCTCTCTTGTATTAGCTAAAAGGATTTCAGGCATTAAAATCCGGCTGTAACGCTCTTTTATTTCCACAAGCCCGAATTTCCCCGACCGTGCATTGTAATATGATTCCAGGGATGGTGTTGCAGAACCCAGAAGAACATGGGCACCATGTATCTTCCCCAGAACGATAGCCGCATCTCTGGCCTGGTAGCGTGGTGAAGGATCAAATTGTTTGTAGGATATCTCATGCTCTTCATCAACTATAATCAGGCCCAACTTATGAAAGGGGAGAAAAACTGATGAGCGGGCTCCCAGGATGACTTTTACTTTACTGGTCGGATCAGAGGTGCTTTTCCAAACTTCCACTCTCTCTGCATCTGAAAAACGGGAATGATAAATCCCAACCTTTTCTCCAAAAACTGCCCTGAGCCGGTTTATTATCTGGGTGGTAAGTGCGATCTCCGGCAGCAAATACAATATCTGCTTTCCCTTATTTAACTCCTTGCGGATCAAATGAATATAGATTTCAGTTTTGCCACTGGATGTTACACCATGAAGCAGTGAGACCTTCCCCTCAGTGAAATGATTTAGTATTTCCCCAAAGGCGATATCCTGTGCCGGGCTTAGCGCTTTTTCATCCTTAAGCTGATCGGGAATAAAATCAATCCTGCTTACAATTACTGATTTCTTCTGAAGAATTTTTTTCTTAACCAAGGCATTTATCGCCCCATATACATCGCCTGAATTTTTCAGCAGTTCTCCAATAGGTATATCCTGCCTTTTATTATCATCTATATTTTGAAGGTCGAGAAAAGTAAGGAGGCACTTTTCCTGTTTTGGTGCTCTGTGCAAAGATTCGAGCAATAGGGTAAGTTTACTGTCTGTATCATATTCCTTATTCAGACTGATGACTGTCTGGGTTTTTGGTTTATAGCTTTGGTTTACTTTTTCCTCAAGACTGACCGCAGCCTTTTCGATAAGGCTTTTTATTACCGGAAGGGGATTTTTCCTCTTTAAGATCTTACCAAGTTCTTCAAGGCTTGTGCCGGGATTATGTTGGATAAACTGCAGGGCCAGTTGTTCAAATTCCGAAAGATCTTTTTCCTTTTCGAAAGAATCCAGGTATTGAATTCTTGTTTGACTTTCCAGTTTTAATCCGGAGGGTAGAGCGGCCCTCATAACCTCTCCCAGTGTGCAGAGGTAATAAGCCGACAACCATTCCCAAAATTTTATGTGTGGCTTTTGAATGAGGAGATCCTTATCCAGTAGACCGAGAATTTCTTTTATCTCTTCCCGTGGTGGTAGGTTGTGAATACGCCAAACAATAGCAGAGTAAATTCTCTTTCGCCCGAATTGAACCATTACCCTATGTCCCGGACGCACCAGATCAACCAGTTCGGATGGAAGGCCGTAGGTGAAAAACTCTCCAACAGCCAGAGGTAAAACAACATCAACATATTTCCTGGATTGTCCCATTTGGTCAGGTAATTTGCCCCAGGAACAAAGGTAATGCTTAGGTCAGGATATCCGCAACTTCCAAAAGAATTCTGTTGAGATCGCGATGACCTTTGATGGTTTTGTTGAAAGGCACATGTGCAATATCATGGTTAGCAAAACCAATCATGATAGATCTCTGGTTATCCAACAGGGCTTCAACTGCGGCTACTCCCAAACGGCTTGCCAGGAATCGGTCGAATGCTGATGGGGATCCACCCCTTTGCATATGACCAAGAACATTGACTCTAACATCATATTCCTTGAAATCCTCTTTGACACGCATGGCAATCTCATTTGCTCCACCAAGGGTATTCCCTTCTGCAACCAAGATAATATTTGATGGTTTCTTGCCCTTTCCCTTAAGGTAATTCAGCAAATTCTCTTCCTGGTTTTCTACCTCAGGGATAAGGATTGCCTCAGCTCCTGTGGCTATACCTGAATGAAGAGCAATAAACCCGGCTCCCCGGCCCATCACTTCAATAAAGAATAATCTTCCATGAGCACTTGCGGTGTCTCGTATGCGATCAACTGCTTCTACCACAGTGTTTAAGGCAGTATCATAACCTATAGTAAAATCGGTCCCAAAAAGATCATTGTCAATAGTACCTGGAAGGCCTACAAAAGGAATATCATATTCACGGCTAAAAACACTGGCACCGGCAAAAGATCCATCTCCTCCAATAATAACACAAGCATCAATATTTGCTTTTTGCAGCTGCTTATAAGCTTGCTTCCTACCTTCAGTAGTTCTGAATTC
>JAUVKA010000102.1 GCA_030592205.1 Bacteroidota bacterium
AAGAAATTCCTGATGTGGAAATTTCGTTCTATGCTGCCTAATGCAGAGAACATGGGAGCTGGACTTGCATTTGTGTCAAACGACCCTCGAATCACCCGACCAGGCAGATTTATCAGGGCAACCAGTATGGACGAGCTTCCGCAATTATTCAATATCCTTAAAGGAGACATGTCATTTGTAAGTCCAAGGCCCACACTTGAATCTCAAGTACTCAAGTATAATTCTTTTCAGAAACTACGTCTTGAAATGAAGCCTGGAATTACCGGATGGGCACAGGTGAATGGGAGAAATGAAATAAAATGGTCTGTACGCATTCAATATGATGTTGAATATGTGAGAAACTGGAGCCTCTGGTTTGATCTAAAAATTATATTAATAACTATTTTTGTTGTATTTACCAGAAGAGACATAAGAACAGACCAGGATTTGTCAGAAATTGATGACTTGTAACTAATTTCATATTAGATGACACAAATTGTACGGAAAGTAAGAATTATCGGCACGGGTTCATATACACCGGAGAGGATACTTACTAACAAGGAACTGGAAAAGATGGTCGATACAAATGACGAATGGATATTCAATGCACTTGGGATAAGGGAGAGACATATTATTGATTCAAACCAGGCAACCAGTGATCTGGCAGCTGAATCGGGAATGCGTGCCATCGAAAATGCCGGACTTACTCCTGATGATATCGATCTTATTATTGTCGCAACCTCAACACCGGATCGTCTTGCACCTTCAACGGCCTGCATTGTACAAGATAAGATGAAAGCTTATAATTCCGCTGCGTTTGATGTCGCTGCTGTCTGTTCTGGCTTTCTTTTTGGAATGTCTGTTGCAGCCCAATTTATCGCCAGTGGTGTTTATAATAACGTTATAGTCATCGGAGCTGATACTTTTTCCACCATCACAGATTGGACCAGTCGAGATTGTATATTTTTTGGGGATGGAGCTGGTGCTGCAGTAATGACACATACTAATGGTAATTATGATGGGGGTTTTCTTGCCTTCAGATTGTATTCTGATGGGCGCGGAAAATACAATTTTACAGTTCCTGCAGGTGGTTCTGAAAATCCGGCAAGCAAGGAAACACTTGAGAAAGGCATGCATTATTACAAGATGGACGGCAAGGCTGTTTTTGATACTGCTACCCGTGTGCTTCCTGAAGCAATACAGCAGGTACTGAGGGATGTGGGATTAAGCATTAAGGACATCGATTATATGGTTCCTCACCAGCCAAGTATCGGAATCTTAAAAAAGACAGCTGAGATCATTGGATTACCATTTGAGAAAGTTCAGATAAATATGGAAAAATACGCCAATACTTCTGGGGGAACTATTCCAATACTATTAGACGAACTCAAACGGGATGGTAAAATACATAAGAATAATATTATTCTTTTCGCAGCTGTTGGCTCTGGATGGACATGGGGATCGGCCATTATCAAATGGGCGTAACAATTATATTAGAAATATCATGATCATTATTACTGGTGCTTCAAGAGGACTTGGAAAATTTGTATTTAACCATTATGTTAAGATCGGTGAAAAAGTCATCGGCACTTATCTTAATACTTCACCGGCAAAGGAAAATATAGGTCAAATACATAAAGTCGATGTTTCAGACCTACATTCTGTAAAAGATTTTATTGAGGGTATAAGAATTGATCTGGAGAATATTGTATTAATTAATTGTGCCGGAACCAGCTATAACAGTTTCGCACATAAAGCGGATCTTGTGAGATGGATTAATGTGATCAACACCAACCTGGTAGGGTCATTCCTTATGATCCATGGACTATTACCAATTATGAGAGAACAAAACTATGGACGGATCATAAATTTTTCATCTGTTCTTTCAAAGATGGGAGTTCCTGGAACAAGCGCTTATTCAACATCCAAATCCGGTTTACAGGGCATGGTTAAAAGTTTGGCGCAGGAAAATGGGAATAAGGGCATTACCATCAATAACATTGATCTTGGCTATTTCAGCGTAGGCATGATTGAGCAGGTACCAGATGAAATCCAAAATAAAATGATGGCCCAAATACCTGGGAAAAGATTTGGGGATCCGGAAGAAATAATTAATACCATTGATTACATACTAAAAACACCATACGTAAATGGTGCTTCATTGGATCTAAATGGCGGACTACTTTAAATCAAATATTTGAATTATGTTAAATACAGAAAGGCTTATACTTCGGGCTATGTCATCAGAGGACCTTGAAAAAAGAGTAGAATGGCTCAATAACCATATTGTGCGAGAAACCTTGCTAATGAGGTTCCCTATTTCTATTGATGAAACAAGGATTTGGTTTGAAAAAACCCTGAGTGATCCATCCAGACAAGATTTTATTATCAAATTGAAAGAAACTGGTGAACCAATAGGATTTGCAGGTTATGTAGGCATCGATTGGGTACATAGGAAGGCAGAACCTTTCATCGCTATTGGTGAAGTGGAAGCTTGGGGTAAAGGATATGGTACAGAGGTGGTCCACCTTCTGCTTGATTATGGGTTTAATGAGTTGGGATTTAATAGAATGTATGGGTTTATGCTGGACAATAATCCAGGAGCGCTAAAAATGGACCTGAAAGCTGGATTTATTGAGGAAGGATTGCTTAAGGATGATGTAATGATCCATGGAGAGTATCATGATAGAATTATGCTTGGCGTGACAAGAAAACAGTTTAATGAGCGGTTTAATATGAAGTAACATTCTTTACTTTTCATGAGACTCTACGGCATATAGAAAAAATATCAAAAACGTTGATAGGATCAAAAAGATGATGGAGTATGGTTCTGATTTTCACTGGATCGAGCCGAATCAGGAACTCGTTAGTAATTGTATTTCAAAGAATCCCTATACATTATTCGGGATAGGACGGTTTGCCATTGGATCATTGATTAGCCAAATGGTAAAAGAGGCAGGCTGGAAAAGAATATGGATGCCCAGCTATTTTTGTCCCCTAATTACAGCTTATATTAAAAGTTTAATTAGTGTCTCCTCCTACCCAATCATACCTGGGAAAGAAATAAAGGTTAGTGATTTATTAATAAAACAAGGAGAGGTGTTATTTGTCAATAATTTATTTGGGATAAATCAGAAACCAGATTACTCTGTATATCAGGGGAAAATAACCGTAATAGAGGATCATACCCATGATCCGTATTCAGATTGGTCGTGCACCAGTCAGGCCGACTGGTGTTTTGCATCTCTTAGGAAAACAATTCCCCTTCCGGATGGGGGAGTATTATGGTCTCCTGCAGGTCATACTTTGCCCGATGCACCTGATCTGACTATTGAGCATAGACTGTCATCATTAAGTAAGTTTAGTGCTATGTTGGCCAAAGAACGTTATCTCAATGGAAAAATAATATTAAAACAGTTGATCAGAGATTTGTTTATTAGTGGAGAGAATGGGTATAATAATGCGTCTGAAAATTCTGGAATCTCAGCCATAAGCAGGCATTCATGGAACCACTTTCCAGTACAAAAATGGAGGACGGTAAGAAAACATAATTATCACTATTTAGCGAGACTTCTGAAAAAACTGGACGGGCTGGAAATATTCTGTAACAACCATATTAAAAATGTTGTTCCTTTTTCTGTGGTTATACTTTTAAAAGACTCAAAATCTCGGGATTCTATTCGTAAGACTTTGATATCTAAAAATATATACCCCTCTGTTTTATGGGATCTGGCAGAAGATGAACATAACCTTCCGGAAAATATTAAATTTAGCCAAAGAATGTTGAGCATTCATTGCGATATGAGGTATTCCAGACGTGATATGGATTACATTTATGAACAGATCAAGAGTGCCTTAACTAAAATGTAACTCTTTCATTATTATTTGAATATAAAAATGTTATCTGTCCTGACGACTGCAGAAACTGGGTTGTGGTCTAGTTACCTTAATCTGATGTCCAGCTATGATTTCCATCATACATGTTTTTATCATACTTTGGCCGAGAAGGAAGAAGGATGTTTTGCCAATCTATTAGTCTATAAGAAGAATAAATATACCATTGTCCTGCCGCTTATACTTAGGGAGGTAATGGTAAACAATAAATCTACGGGCTATTGGGATGCCACTTCCGTTTATGGATATGCCGGGCCACTTGTTTCTGACACTCAGGTAACCCCGGATGTCATCGAGTCTTTCCAAGAGGAATTATTACACTTTTTCATAGAATGTAACATAATAAGTGTTTTTTCCAGATTACATCCATGCTTTCCATTTCAAAAGAGAATTCTTCGTGGGATGGGTGATGTTCAGGCATGGGGTAAGACGGTCTCGATCGACTTGAAGCAGGCTTCTGAGATCCAGCGCCAACAATATCGAAAATCTCTTAAATCTGAATTAAATCAGTTAAGGAAGAAGCATAGTGTTACTATTAGGTCATATTCTACGGAAGATGACCTATCTATTTTTATTAAATTGTATTATCAGAATATGGAAAGGGTGGGGGCTGATCCGGAGTATTATTTTGATAAGGATTACTTCATTCGATTTTTTGAGCAGGATGATTTCATATCAGAATTAGTCCTTGCAGAAAAGGATGAAAATTTAATTGCTGGTGCAATATTTACATTTACAAGTCATTTAGTGTAATTTCACTTATCTGCAACAGAAGCCAGTGCACTTAGTATGGCACCAATGAAATTAATCATTGACGAAATAAGGATCAGGGCTACAAATGAAGGTTTTACTCAATTTCATCTAGGGGGAGGTTTGGGAGGATCCAGCGAAGACAGTCTATTTCGCTTTAAATCAGCATTTTCGAATACATATAATGATTTTTATTTATGGAAATACATCGTAAATAAGGACACATACGATAATATTATACAAAAATCAGGTATTACCGGGTATAATGAATATTTTCCCCTATATCGTTATAAGCTACAATAAATGAAACAGAAGATATGGTTGTCACCTCCCCACATGTCTGGTGAGGAAATGAAGTACATAAATGAGGCATTCGATACAAACTGGATTTCTCCAATGGGACCGAATATTGACTGCTTTGAGAAACAGCTGGTTGATTACCTTAACATAAGGAGTGTTGCGGCATTGAGCTCAGGAACTGCAGCCATTCATCTTGCCCTTCAATTACTGAACGTTTGTCAAGGGGATTATGTGATCAGTTCAACTTTCACTTTTTCAGCAAGTGTCAATCCTATAGCTTATCTTAAGGCTATACCAGTTTTAATTGATAGTGAGCCTGACACATGGAACATGGATCCTGATATACTGCGTTTTGCTTTGGAAGATTTATCCAAAAAAGGAATTCGACCAAAAGCGATTATTGTTATTCACTTGTATGGAATGCCTGCGAAGCTTAACAAGATCATTGAGATTGCCAGAGAATTTAATGTACCAATAATAGAAGATGCGGCGGAAGCACTTGGCAGCAAATATAAAAACCAATATGTTGGCACATTTGGGGAAATCGGTATACTTTCATTCAACGGGAATAAAATCATAACTACATCCGGAGGGGGCGCTTTAATTTCAAATAATAAAGATTACGTGGTCAGAGCCCGTTTTCTGGCAACACAAGCACGCGATGATGCTCCTCATTATCAGCATACCGAAATAGGTTATAATTACAGAATGAGCAATATTGTTGCTGGTATTGGAAGGGGTCAAATGGAATATTTAGAAGAGCGTGTTCATGCGCGTCGGGCGAACAAATTATTCTACAGCCTTTACCTTAATGATATATCTGGAATTGATTTTCAACTAGAATTACCGGAGCATTTTTCAAATTACTGGCTTACATGCATACTTGTTGATCCTGAAAAAACTGGAGGAATTGATCATGAGGTAGTTCGACTGGCGCTTGATAAGGAAAACATCGAAGCCCGACCGCTTTGGAAGCCAATGCATTTACAACCGGTATATAAAGATGCAGTCAAATATATCAATCATATTTCAGAGGATCTTTTTAATAAGGGATTATGCCTGCCATCCGGATCAAATTTAAATGAGGATGATAAAATAAGGATTATAAACATTGTCCGAAAATCATTAAAGAAGGAAGACCTGGTGATAAGTGAAAGTATCCACAGCAAGAAACTCGGAGTAAAGGTTCCTTTTTCGCCTCCAAGAATGGATAGGCAGGTTATTGCTTCTGTTGAGAAAACCTTGCTTTCTGGTTGGATTACCACAGGACCAAAAACAAAAAAATTTGAAGGAATGCTTTCAGCTTATTGTGGTAATAAAGAAACACTTTGTGTAAGCTCGGCCACGAATGGTCTGGAACTTATACTTCGCTGGTTTGGTGTTAAACCTGGTGATGAGGTGATTCTACCTTCCTATACTTATTGTGCAACAGGAAACGTAGTATTGCGATGTGGTGCCAAACCTGTCTTGGTTGACATCAATTCCAATGATTTCCTGATAAGCCTTACAGAGATAGAAAGGCATATTACTAATCGAACCAAGGTCATTATCCCAGTAGATTTTGGTGGCCTGACCTGTGATTATGATGAAATAGCCAAGCTAGTGAATAGGCCCGATATCAAAGCAATGTTTAATCCAAGTAACGAGACCCAGAAAATGTTAGGTAGAATCTTGGTTCTATCCGATGCTGCACATTCTCTCGGGGCGACCTATAAGGGAAAAAGAACCGGAACTATTGCGGATACAACCGTATTTTCATTTCATGCAGTTAAGAACTTAACAACAGCTGAGGGTGGGGCAATTGCACTAAATCTACCTGATCCCTTTAATTTGGAAGATATATATAAAACATTGAGAATAAGTTCTTTGCATGGACAAACTAAGGATGCTTTAATGAAATCTACCGATGGAGAATGGAAGTATGATGTAGTTGCACCAGGTCTAAAGGCTAATATGACTGATGTTCTCGCTTCAATTGGTCTGGTCGAACTGGAGAGATATGAATCTGAGACACTGAAAAAATTGAGGTGGGTGTTTAGAAGATATGACGAATTGTTGAAAGCTTATAGCTGGGCAGAGTTACCCATATATAAAACCGCTGATAAGGAGACATCCTACCATATATATGCTCTTAGATTATCAAATGCAACAGAAAAGCAGAGAGATAGGGTTATCAGAGTTTGTCATAAAATGGGAGTAATGGTAAACGTTCATTTTATACCACTATCGATGTTTTCAGCATATAAAAAACTTGGATACAAGATTACACAAACACCTGTGGCTTATGAAGCCTTTTCAAGGGAAATTTCACTTCCTGTATATTATGATATTTCTGAGGAAAAGATAAGGTATGTCGTTTCTGCACTGGCCATGGGTGTAAAGGAGGTACTATCTGAGGATGCTAAATAAGGTTCTTTTAAAACATACATTTACCCTATCCTTTGGGACTGCCATTGCCTCCCTTATACCCATTGTACTTCAACCATTTTTACGCAGTGTTTTCACTCCGGCTGAGTTTGGATTATATGCAGTTTATATTAGCTTGGTTGGGATCCTGGTTGTAATATCGACTTTGAAATATGAGACGGTTGTTTTGCTTCCTGAGAATGATCAGGATTCGCTCGATGTAGTAGGTGTCGCGCTTCTGACATCTTTCCTGTTTAATATCCTTATATTAATTCTGTTATTTTTTATCAAAGATTATATTATTAAGTTGTTGGGTTTTCCTCCAAAGTATAGAATCTGGCTGTACTGTATACCCGTTTCTGCCATGCTCTTCAGTTCTTTCAATGCATTGAATTATTGGATGATAAGAGTCAGGGCGTATAAATACTCCGCGTATTGCAAGATATTAAGAAGAGGTTTCGAGGGTAGCGGACAACTACTTCTAGGGAAATTTATGTTCCAAAAAGGAGGATTGATCATTGGCGATTTGATGGGTCAATTCGTCAATTTGGTTTCAGGTCTCTCCCTTGCCAGAAGGTCCGGTTTTAGTATTAAACAGATCCGGCGATCTGGAATGCGCCGTATGGCTGATAAGTACAAGACTTATTCAATCTACAATACCATTCCCACATTGTTCAATACTATCACGTTGGCAATGCCGGTATTTTTGGTGAATAAATTTTATTCTGAGACATCGACAGGACAATTAGATCTTGCTAGATTGATTTTGTTCATTCCTCTGGTCCTGATATCTGAACCCTTATCACAGGTTTTATATAAGAATTTCCGGGAATCCTTTGTTAAGAAAAAGCGAGTCATGATTGACTTGATTCAAATCGGAAAGATACTGCTGATATTCTCATTGATTGGTATTGTCAGCATTCTCCTCTGGGCCGATGAATTAACGAATCTGTTTTTTGGATTAGAATGGCAAGAATCTGCCTCAGATATAAAGATTCTGGTTTATTCAGTTGCGCTTAGATTCATAGTAGATCCATTCAAATTCGTATTTGTAGCATTTGAAAAGATAAAAATTCTATCACTATGGCAGGTCTTTTACTTTGTAACCGTTAGCATACTTGGATTTTTCCCTGATCTTGAAATACAACAGTTTTTAGGTGCATTTGTTATATTAGAATCCTTTTGTTATTTCATACTTTTTTTTCTAGTTATCAAGATCGCAAGAAATTATGAAAAGATTCATGTCAATATCTAAATACCTAAATAGAAGTCTAACTCAGATCGTATCTGACCCCTTCTTTTTGGCATTAACTATCAACCTGTTTATCCTCAGAATTATAATTCCTTTCCTTGAATATCTTTTTATCCCAATGGCCTGTATATTAATTAATAATTCAGGTTACCGGTATTTTCATACGATTAAAAAAGCTGAGTTCATTATCAAATTCAGCAAGACATACTTTGTTTTTATCCTCGTATGTTTTATGTTTATAATGGCAGCGATTTTCACAAGTAACCCGACAACTCTTACTATCAGGGAAACATTTACCGTACTTTTCTTTATCGCTATCTTGTACATCCTTTCATATCAGATAACCACCATTGATGGATTTTTAAAGTTTCAGCAACAATTTTTTACCCAGATCCTGGTATTTTCCATTATTTCAGGAGTGTTGGGATTAATTAAATTTCTATTTCATGTGTATGGGATTGAATTTAGCTTTTTGGAACAAACTGGTTCTTACCCTATCGGAACATCCCTGAAATTGGATCATAATTTTTATTCCCTCGGCTTAATTTTTGGTTTAATATTGCTGGCAAAGGGGCATGTTGAATCGAAAAGTTATCGTAAGCGGATTGGTTATGAAATATTGATGTTTCTTTTATCTGCAACTGTATTTTTAAGCCATTCAAGAAGAGGTTTTATTGCATTAATGATCTATATCATTATCCTTGTTTTTATTCCCCTGTTTAAAAGGTCTTCATATAAAAACAGAAGGTTATGGTATGTTCCGTTTGTCTATTTGTTTTTAATATCCATATTATTTTCTTCTTCCTACCACTTTCTGATCGGGACAGATTCTATTTCCAGGAAAAAGGTAGTCAGGGCAATGTCCCTACACGAGGGAGTAGTAAAATCAGAGTCTGCTTCATTTTTATATGATTATTCGACTTTGATATTTAGAAATATCGAATTCAAAAAGATATATTCAGACCTTTGGCATGCAGATTTCAATCCTTTACATCCTGATTATGGATGGGGATATGGAAAATATCAGCTCTCATATCCCCTGACAGGACCTGGTTCCGGGATGATTCCTGCAGGAGCTTTGGGTTATAAACTCAACAGTAACAGTTCTTTTATTGAAAACAATAACAGTGCAGCGAGTTTTACTTCATTCGGCACTATTAAGGTCAATTAATATCAGTCATATTAAACCAGTGTTTTTTGTTATGTCTCCTCAGAATTCAATGGAGAAAAAGTTTCCTTACGCTCTACCGGAAAAGGATATGGAAGAACCACAGATTTCTATGATTTATCCAGGAAGGGGACATGGCAAAAATTATACATAATTGTCCGTGGAGCAGGGAAGGAGGTATCAGCTAATCTTCATTTTGAGAAGCAGGGTGTAAAAGATCTTAGCTCCCTCATTGGTCATGTCCTTTTTGCATACCCTCAATTTATAATCCAAGATGTTGATCTGGGTAATCCTGATTCAGGTTGGGGTTACCTCGTACATTCATTAGTAAAAACAGATCATCCAGGAAGTAATGGCGTGGATATTGGATATAAACTGGACAGGTCGGTTGAAGGATACGTTAAAAACGGGAATTGCATAGCTAGCACAATTCTTTCTAAACCATATATTAGTAGAGGTGATACCTGTAATGCTTCTGTGTATTGTTTTGTTTCTAAGGACTATAATGGAGGACCGGTTCTGCTTGGAGCAGATGGGAATAAATCTGAAGGGAGAACAAGGTCCGAGTATG